>DASQUY010000550.1:0-4591 GCA_035641055.1 Acidimicrobiales bacterium
GGGGCTCGCTACCTTCGTCGCGCCCGGGCCGGGGGAGCGGACCACCCGCTACCGTCACCGCGCCGCCGGGCGCTGGCGCATGGGCCCCGGCGAGCTGGCGGTGCTGGCGGTGCTCCTGCTGCACGGTGTGCAGTCGGTGTCGCAGGTCCGGGATCGGGCGCGCCGCCTGGCCCGGTTCACGGACCCGGCCGAGGTCGACGCCGTCCTCGACGCACTGGCCGCCCGCACGCCGACCCCGTTCGCCGCCCGGGCGCCGGGTGCGGGCAGCGGGGCCGGTGGGGCGCACTGGGCCCAGGTGCTCACGGGCCCGCCCCCGGCCCCCGAGACCCTCCGGGAGGACCCCGACGCCGTCCCCGGTGGATCACCGTCGCCGTCGGCGCCGAGGGCTCCGTCGCCGTCCTACGCCGACCTCGCCGCCCGGCTCGCCCGGGTCGAGCAGCGTTTGGCGGCAGCTCTCGACCCCGCGACGGCTCCGGCCGAGCGGGAACCGTCCGACCCGGCGCCGGCTCCACGGTCCCCAGCTACCGGCAGGAGCGGCGACAACCAGCTGGCGGAGAGGGTGGGCGACATTGAGCGCCGTCTGGCGCGCATCGAGGCCGAGCTGGCCGCGCTCCGCTGACCCCCGCGTGCAGGCCCTCACCAATTCCCGGCCGGTGTGCCGTCGTCGACCGGCGATCGACCGGTATGGTGGTCGGCGATGACCGAGACCCATTCGCTCGACGAGACGATCAGCGAGGCCTTGGCCGTGATCGACAAGGGGCTGGGCGACCTGCTCCACCGCGAGTTGGTCTCCTCCAACGAGGTAGCTGACCTGCTGCTCGACGTGAGGACCCTGCTCGCGAACCCGTCGTCGCCCCCCGACGACGACCGCGACGATCTCGACGTCTCGGTCCCCGGCTGACCGGGCGCCCCGGACGAGTTCCCCGCTCGAGGCTCAGCGCTTGAGCGAGGTGTGCTTGAACTCGTTGAGCTGCGGGAACTCGGCGAGCAACGTGAGTACCCGCTCGATGGTGCGGCGTGCCTTCTCGCCGTCTCCCCTGGGCCGGTCCATCAGCCGCACGAACACCGCCTGGTCACCCTGCACGAAGGTGGGGACGCCCCAGGCCTCGTGATCCTCGGCCGACGCCGTGTGCTCTTGGCGCACCTGCTCCAGCGCGTCGCGGCTGGCGATCCGGTCGAAGACGGCGTCGGCGTCCACCTCGGACGCGGTGAGCACGCGGCGGATCTCCTCGGGGTCCTCCAGGTGCTTGCCCTCGTCGTGGCGGAGGGCGAACAGCGCCAGATGGGCGTCCTGGAACCGGTCGGGGAAGTGGTCCCGCACAACGACGGCAGCCTGCAGGGCGAGCAGGCCCGAGTCGTCCTGGGGGCGGCCCCAGATGTCGGGCTCCCCTTCGCGCACGTGAACCTGCCCCAGTGAGAACGGGACGAAGCGCACGTCCCACGGGGCACCGGCTCGCAACGCCTCGACGACGTGCTCGTGGGCGTTGCGGGCGAACGGGCAGCGGTAGTCCCAGTTGATGGTGAAATCCGTCATACTCTGGTGAACCGGTGGGGCGGGCCGCGAATTCCGACCGATCAGTGGCTATTTCCCATCCACCGGCGGGAACGGCCAGGCGAGGCGACCGGCACGCGCCAGGGCCGCCCCGATGAGCGCGCCGGCCACCACGTCCGACGGGTGGTGGATCTTCACGTACACGCGGCTGCTCGCCACCACAGCGGCGATGGCGTAGTAGAGCGGCCACAGGCGGTCACGCTCGCTCAGCAGCCCCGCCGCGGTCAGGGCGGCGGACGCATGCCCCGACGGAAAGCTCGACGTGCGGGGACGGCGCAGGCGGAGCGGCCGATCCTGTTCCCAGGCCGGTCGGTGTCGGCGGAACAGGGCCTTGACCGGCCCGTTGACCAGGGCCGACTCGGCCCCGAGGAGAGCGGCGACCCGCACGGCGTGGGCGAGACGCCGATCCGGGGCGATGGCCCGCGCCGTGCTCACGAGATGCCAGACGAGGCTGAAGTCGCCCAGCTCGGAGGCCACGTACATGACCCGGTCGAGGCCGGAGACGCGGCGCCGGACACGGTCAACCCGCTCCTCGACGGCGGCGTCGAAGCGGGCGACAGCCCGGGCCGACACGATCAGGCGGTGAGCTCGAGCGTCAGCTGCGGCTCGGGGCTGACGGCCGCCAGCTCGCGGGCGGTCGCGGGGTCGCCCCCGAAGGCCGGGCAGTAGGCTTGGAACGAGCACCACTCGCACAGCCGCGACGGCTGGGGGCGGAAATCCTCGCGCGCGCAGGCGCGCTCGACGGCCTGCCACACCGCCCCGAGGGTGCGGCGCGTGCCGCGCGTCGACCGATCGCTCGGCTCGGTGACGATGGCGAGAGGGTCGCGGAGGTAGAGAAGCTGCACCCGGCTCGGCCGCCGACCGAGGAGCTGTTCGCACAGCAGCGAGTAGATGTGGACGCCCGAGAGCCGCTTGCGCTCGTGCTGCGTCGGCGGGGCGGAGCCGGTCTTGTAGTCGGTGACGACGAGCCCGCCGTGCTCGTCCAGCTCGAGGCGGTCGATGATGCCCCGTAGGTGGACACCGTCGATCTCGGCCGTGAGCAGGAGCTCGAGACCGATCGGCCGCACGCCGCGGGGGTCCTCCAGGCGGAAGTAGTTGTCGACCAGCTCGGCGGCGTCGCGATGGAACGCGGCCTCGTCGTCGGGCCCGAGCTCGAGCCCGGCGTACTCGGGATCGTCACGCAGTTCGTCGGCGGCGTCAGCGAGGCACACTCGGGCGGCCTCGGGCGTGCGGTCGGCCGGTGGCAGCAGGTGGAGCCGCTCGAGCGCCGCGTGGACCAGCGTGCCCTTGGTGGCCGCCGCCGACGGCGGCTCGGGAAGCCGGTCGATCACCGAGAACCGGAAGGCGAGAGCGCAGTCGGTGAACGACGACACCTTGGACGGGCTCAGCGATCGCGGCAGCGGAAACGCCATGGGGCGAGGGTACGCGAGGGGTGTGACACGGACGGGGACCCCCCGCGGGTCCTTCCGCGGGGTCCTCCTGCGTCCACCACCCGAACTTGCGGTGGTTACCGGGGCTATGGCCCCTCTATCCACCGCAAGTTCGTCCGATCACCAAAGGGCCCTGCGAATGGCGGCGGCGATGCCGGGCAGGTCCTCCAGGGGCCCGAAATGGGTCAGCTCGGGGTAGCGCTCGAGGCGCCCGTGGGGAAGCGCCTCGGCGACCAGGGCCCCCACCTGGGCCGGCAGGCCGCCGTCACCGCCCACGGCGACGGTGACCGGTGCCTGCACGTCACCCAGACGGTCGAAGGCGTCGTGGGACACGCTGCCCTCGAACACCCGGGCCTCGACCTCGGGCGTGCACTTGAGCTCCACGCCGCCGCGGCCGCCCGATCCCGGACGGAGGCCGTGGTCGACGTAGGCCCGCAGGGCGGCGGGGTCGAGGCCGTTGAGGGGAGGCTTGGCGGCGAAGTTGGCGTAGGCCGCGTCGCGGTCGGGGAAATGGGGGCGCCGGCGCCGGGCGGCGTGGGCCATCGGGTTGGAACGGGGACCCATCCCTTCGACCCGGGGGATCATGATCGGTTCGTACAGCCACAGGCCACTGAAGGTCCCCGGACGGCGCAGCTCGGCCAGCAGCAGGGCGGTGCCGCCCATCGAGTGGCCCACGGCGCCGATGCGGTCAGTGGCGTCGTCCCCGTCATCCACGACGCCGATGTGGTCGACCACGGCGAGGACGTCGTCGGCCATGCCCTGCCAGCCGAAGTCCATGGAGGCGGGTGGGGGGCTGTCCCCGTGGCCGCGGAAGTCGAGCGCCCAGCCGTGGGCCACGTCAGCGAGATGGGCGGCCAGCGGGGCCCAGATCATGCCGTGGAACCCGGTCGGATGGCAGAACAGGAGCGGGTGTCCCGTCCCGCCGAAATCGATGAGCGCGAGCGTGACGCCGTCGGACGAGGGCACCGGCCGGATGCGGGTCACCGGCCAATGCTGGCAGCGACGCGGCTTCAGCACCCAAACTGCAGCGTGGCCGAGATGATCGACGCCGACGCGGTGCGGGCCGCCAACCGCGCCTTCTACGAAGCCTTCGAGGCGCGTGACCTCGACGCCATGTCCGAGGTGTGGCACCACGACGAGGCGGTCGCCTGCACCCACCCCGGGTGGAAGACGCTGCACGGGTGGGGTGCCGTGGCGGGCTCGTGGTTCGCCCTGTTCGGCGGGCCGCAACACCTGCAGTTCGTCCTCACGGACGAGCGGGTGCACCTGGCCGGCGACGTGGCGTGGGTGACGGTCGACGAGAACCTCATCGGCGAGGGGGTGGGACCGGGCGGCACGGTGGCGGCAGTCAACGTGTTCCGCCGCATCGACGGGCGCTGGCGGATGGTGCTGCACCACGGGTCGCCGCTGGTGCCGAACGCGCCCGGATAACCTGCAGGCTCGGTGCAAGATGTCGCCCCACCGATCGACGGGCGTTCCGCGCGGGCCCAGCGCACCCGCGAGGCCATCGTGGACGCCTGCATCGGGCTGGTCGAGCAGGGCGACCTGCGTCCCACCGCCCCGCGCATCGCCGAGCGTGCGGGCGTGTCGGTGCGGTCGGTGTTCCAGC
>DASQUY010000551.1:0-5681 GCA_035641055.1 Acidimicrobiales bacterium
CGGTGACGCGGACCCAGAGCCCGATGCCGGGCTTGAGGAACGACTGGGCCACGCCGTCGCCCAGCTCCTGCTCGAAGGTGGCGAGCAGGCCGGCGCGGCGGTCGTCGGTCGCCGGGGGCGACTCGGTCTCAGCCGACGACAAGGGGGTCAGCCTTCCACTTCTGGACCATGTCCTCGTCCTGGATGATCTGCTGGAGCAGGACGATGCCCTCGAGCAGGGCCTCGGGCCTCGGCGGGCAACCCGGGATGTACACGTCGACCGGCACGACCTGGTCGACGCCCTTGGTGACGGAGTAGCTGTCCCAATAGGGCCCGCCACAGTTGGTGCAGGCACCCATGGAGATGACGTACTTCGGATCGGCCATCTGCTCGTAGAGCCGCTTGATGGCGGGCACCATCTTGTCGGTCACCGTGCCGGAGATGACCACCACGTCGGCCTGGCGGGGACTTGCCGGCAGGGGGATGACGCCGAGACGCATCACGTCGTAGCGGGGCGAGGCGAAGGTGGCGGCCATCTCGAGGGCGCAGCACGCCAGGCCCCATTGGTAGGCCCAGAGGCTGTACTTGCGCGCCGTGTTGAGCAGGGAGGTCATCGGCTTGGGCAGCCTGCCGCTCTCGACGAGACCCATCAGCGATCGTCCTTGACCGTCATCTGTAGCGGGTTCAGATCCAGCGCAGGACCTTCTTCTTCCAGGCGTACAGCAGCCCGAGCGCCAGCACGACGACGAAGACGCCCATCTCCACGAAGCCGAACCACCCGTAGGCCTCGGCCCGGGTGGCGAACGGGAAGAGGAACACCGCCTCGACGTCGAACAGCACGAAGAGTAGTGCGAACAGGTAGTAGCGGACCTGTGTCTGCGTCCACATCGAGCCCGCCGGGTCGACGCCGGACTCGTAGTTGACGTACTTCTCGGGCTGCGGGCGGGTCGGTCGGACCAGGCTCCCGAGGCCCATGATGGCCGCCACGAGGGCCACCGCGACGGCCAGGAATACGCCGGCCGTCAGGTACGAACGGAGGAGATCCGACACGTGGCGGCAGCCTAGTGACCGTTTGCACGAACGGCCAAAGTGGCCCCGACCAGGGTTTTCTCTTCGAGGGGGAAGGGAAACCCTCCCCCCTCGACCTCCCCCTACCTGCTTTGGCCGCCGCCTGCCGGCGGCGTCGATCTCCAGTCGCTCGACCGGCGAAGCCGGATCGAGCGACGTTGGGGGGCTCCGGCAGAAGCAGCCTCCGCCCCCCAAACCCCCCGCCCACGGGGCTCACGTCCGCGAGCCACCTAAACGCAGCCGTTGACGAAGCGGACGAGGTCCTCGGCGCCGACGGCGATGCCGTCCACGACCGCGCCGTCGGTGTAGAAGGCGGTGGCCAGGCCGAACTCGCCACCGGCCGGGGCGATGTACACGGTCCCGCCCGGGATGAACGGGTGCGGACGCTCCTCGACGTTGCCCGCGTACGTGGAAGGCACGCGGTCTTGGGGGGTGCCCAGGCCAATGCCGGTGTCCGTCTGGCGATCGGTGGGGAACTCCGAGCGGATGTCGACGACGGCGATGACACCGTCGAGGGGGTCGGCCACGCTCTCGCCCGGCACCGCGGCCCGCACGCGCAGCGAGAGGTCGAGGGCACCGCTGACTCGGGCGTCGTAGCACGTCCCTCCCGAGGCGTCGAACGTCGACTGCTCGATCGAGACCGTGAAGCCGGCCGCCTCGAGGTCGTGCAGCGACGCCCCGATCTCGACGGGCCCGACACCAACAGGCGCCAGGGGCGCAGTCGGGTCGACCGTGCCCGGGGGAACGGTGGTCGTGGTGGGGGCGGTCGTCGTCGTGGTGTCCTCGCTGGACCCGGTGGTGGTCGGCGTGGCCGACGTGGTGGTGGCATCGCCGGCCTCGGTGTCGCCGTCGGGGTCCTGCACCACGGCGAGGATCAGCACAACCGTGGCGGCGATGGCCAAGCCCCAGGCGACCAGGCGCACGGGCGACCGCCGCGGGCGCGGCCCGGGCCGGGCGAGGTGCTCGGCAAGCTTGCGGTCGTCGATCACCGGGGGCGGCTGGGTGATGGGCCGGATGGCCGACCGGGGCGTCAGCCGTAGCTGGGGCTCGTCGGCGAGCTGCCGGTCGACGTCGTCCCAGAACGTTGGCCCATGGTCGGGGGGCACCAGTGTCCGGAGCGCCGTGGCGACCTGGCCGGAGCCCCCGGCCCCGGCGGCGCCGTGCTCGGCGGCGGACGTGGGCGAGGCGGGCGGTCCGCCGGCCCCGCCGGCGCCCCCCGGCGTGCGGGCGGTGGGCTTGGCGGTCGGTTCGGCGGTGGACTCGGACGTCGTGGGTTCCGGGGCGGTGGGCTCGGCGCCGGACTTGGGCGCGTCAGGCCGTCCGGCGGCTTCGGTCGTGCCTGTGGGTTCGGAGGCGGTGGGCTCCGGGGTGGCGCCCTCGGCGCCGGACCTGGGCGAGTCAGGCCGTCCGGCGGCTTCGGTCGTGCCCGTGGGTTCGGAGGCGGCGGACTCCGGGGTGGTGCCCTCGGCAGCGGCACCGGCCGCGGACTCGGAGGCTCCGGGTTCGGCGGCGCTCGGTTCTGCGGCCGGGGGTCCGGAGTCGCTCTCGGGCGGGCGTGCGCTCTCCGAGGACGGGGCTTCCGGGGCCGCGGCTTCGGCCGCGGCTGTGGTGGATTCGGGGCCGGTGTCTCCGGCGGCGGTTTCGGCGGTGGACCCGGAGGCCGGTTCCGGGTCGCTCGATTCGCCGGCCGGCGGACCGGAGTCGCGCTCGGGCGGGCGGGCGGACTCGGACGACGCCGGCCGTGCCGGCTTGGCGGCCGAGCCGTCCCCCCGCCGCCGGTCGCCGCCGCCTGCCGGCGGCGTCACGGCTCCGTGCCCTCCGCGTCCTCGGGCTCGGACCCGTTGGTCGTGGGGCGGCTGGCCCCGGTCACCGGGGCGCCCACCCGGGTCTCGCCCCGGTCGGCGTCGGCTTCGTGCGCGGCGTCTGCGTGATCTGCGGGCTCGCCCGTCTCGTCGGGTCCGCCCTCGGGGTCTCCGGTCGCCGCGGACGGCTCCGTGTCTCCTGTCGCCGCGGACGGCTCCGTGTCTCCGGACCCCGCGGCTCCGTCGGCCGGCACCTCGTCGGCGGGGATGTCCTCGGTCGCGGGCTCAGCGGTGGACGCGCGCTCCTGGGACAGCCGGTCAACCAGGTGAGCTCGGGCGCCGGCGAGCCGGGTCTCCAGCACGTCACGTCTCAATCCCAGGATGCGGGCGGCCACTGACGGGGAGAACCGCTCGCGGTCGACCAGGACCACGGCCACCCGGTCGGCGGGGGCCAGGGCCGCCAGCGCCTCCTCCACCTGACCCTGGCCGGGTCTAGGGGACTCGGCGCCATCGTCGGCGGGCGGGGAGCCGGATGGGGGGCGCGGCGCCGGGGGTGGGCCCGGCGACTCCGCGATCATCGCCTCGGCCGTGCTGACGTCGCTCGGCGGCGCAGCACCGCTCCGGGCGCTCTCGCGCCGCAGGGCGTCGACGCACGCGTTGTAGACCATGCGATAGAGCCAGGCCGCCGGTTCCTCCTTGGGACGGATGCGCACCACCTCGCGCCAGGCGCGGATGTAGGCCATCCGGAGCACGGCGTCGACCCGGCCGGCATCGAGCAGCAACGTGTGGGCCAGGCCGCGCAGGCGCCGGTCGTAGCGGGCGAGCAGGGCGCGGAACGCCCGCCGGTCGCCCCGCTGCGAACGGCGCACGAGGTTGACATCGGTGGCGCGGTCGGTCCGTGGCATCGTCGCTCGCATTCCACCACACGGCGGGGCCGAGTTGGGCCACCCGACGCGGGTGACGATAGTCGCGAGCGATCAGTTCCCGGCCGCGGCGGTCAGCACCGGCACGGCGTCGCGGGCCAGGTCGGTGATCGACTCGGGCCAGATGCCGGCGCCGAGGGTGACGATGACGCACACGCCGAGGGCGATGCCGGCGGCGGCGGGGATGGCGACACGGGGGGCGCCCTCCTCGGCCGGCTCCGCCATGTACATGCTGACCGCGATCCGCAGATAGAGGAACGCGGCGATGACGGCGCTGAGCATGGCCACACCGGCCAGCACCGTCGACCCGGCGTCGACCGCGGCGCTGATCACGTAGAACTTGGCGAAGAAGCCCGACGTGAGCGGCACTCCCGCCTGGGCGAACAGGAACAGCGCCAACACCAGCGAGAGCACCGGGCGCGAGCGGGCCAACCCCCGGTAGTCGTCGAGGGCGTGGTGACCGTCGCCGCGGCGGGCCACCAGGGTGATGATCCCGAAAGTGCCGGCGATCAGGAACGTGTACGTCGCCAGGTAGAACAGCGCCGCCTCGACCCCCTGCTGGGTGGCGGCCTGCACCCCCACGAGCACGTAGCCGGCGTGCGAGATCGAGCTGTAGGCCATCATCCGCTTGACGTCGGTCTGCACGACGGCCAACACCGCCCCCACGACCATCGTGGCCACCGCCACGCCGTAGACGAGCGGCTGCCAGTCGACGCGGTAGGACGAGAACGCCAGGACGAACACCCGGATGAGCCCGGCGAACCCGGCGACCTTCACACCCGACGCCATCCACGTCACCATGGCCGAGGGGGCGCCCTGGTAGACGTCGGGCGTCCAGAACTGGAACGGCACCGCCGCCACCTTGAACCCGAACCCCACGAGCAGCAGCGCCAGGCCGGCCAGGATCAGCCCGTCATCGGCGAGGGCGCTGGTGCTGAAGGTCTCGAGGATGGAGACCAGGTTGGTGGTGCCGGTGCCGCCGTAGATCATGGCGATGCCGTAGAGGAAGAACGACGACGAGAAGGCGCCGAGCACGAAGTACTTCATGCCCGCCTCCTGCGACGTGACCCGCCGCCGGTGCATGGCCGCCAGCACGTACACGGCGATCGAGAGGGTCTCGAGGCCGAGGAACAGCACGATCAGGTCGTTGGCGTGGGCCATGACCACGCCCCCGGCCGCCGACAGCAGGATCAGGGCGTGGGCTTCGACCCCCTCGAGCCGCTCGCGCCGCAGGTAGTCGTCGACGAAGAGCGCCGCCAGCACCACCGCGGCGGCGATCAGGACCGTCATGAACGTCGAGAACCCGTCCACCCCGACGGCGCCCGACAGCGTGGAGAACGGCCCCCGGTTCTCGTCGTTGACCTCGAGCCACAGGGGCATGGCTGCGCCGATGGCGCCGAGGCCTGCCAGGCAGGTGACGACCGTGTAAGCCCGCGTCGAGCGCCGGTCGCGCCTGAACGACGCCAGGAGGAGCAGCACCAGCGCTCCGCCCACCAGCACCAGCACCGGACCCAGGGCGCCCCAGTCCACCCCGGGTCGCTCGATGGGGACCGGATCGACCGGCAGCGGCTGGGTCACGGAGCCCAGGATCCCGATCACGGGGAATCCTCTCCCGAAGCGACGACCGGCTGGGTTGGTTCGGTGAAATCGCTGTTGGTCTCCACGTGGTCGATGAGCCGGTCGACCGACGGCTCCATGCGATCCAACACGGGCTTGGGGTAGATGCCGAGGAACACGATGAGCCCGACCAGCGGCGCCATCACCAGGCCCTCCCGCCACGTCATCTCGGGGAAGGTGCGGTTCTCGTCGTCGGGCTCGCCGTGGAACACCCGCTGGTAGGCCCACAGGAGGTAGAGCGCAGCCAGGATGACGCCGGCCGTGGCCACCACCGTCCACCACCGCCGGGTGT
>DASQUY010000552.1:0-3526 GCA_035641055.1 Acidimicrobiales bacterium
CCCATGGTGAGGAACGCCGCCAGGCTGCCGACGAGGAGGCCGATCTCGACCCGCAGGAACAGGTCGTCGCTCGCCCACCACGTCGTCATCGCCAGGGCGAGCATCCCCGCTGCCCAACCGATCGCCTGGTCGCGGTGCCCACCCAGCGCGATCACCGCCTGGGCGCACGCCAACGCCAGCATGTAGAGGCCGCTGCCGGCCGCCAGGAGGCCCATCGTGCGGCTCCCGAGGTTGGCGTCGGGGAACATGATCTCGACCACCGTCGGCCCGGCCAGTGCCCCCACGACTGTCCCGACGACGGCCAGCGAGGCCACCACGACGAGCAACCGTCCGAGGCCGACGTGGAAGTCCGCCAGACGTTGGGCCGTGGCCAGCGCCGACAGCTTGGGTAGCAACGATGCCTGCACCGCCTGGAACAGGAACAGCGGGACCCGGGCGATGACCACGCCCGCCACGAACCGACCGGCGGCCTCGGCCTCGGCCTCCGACGCCAGGACCTTGACGATGACTGGCCCGATGTTCATGAGCCCGAAGGCCAGCACCGACGCCGCCAGCAGGTAGCCGAGCGCGCTGCTGACCTCGCGCAGGGCCGACTCGGGGCCGTCCTTCAGCACCGGCCGCTCGACCCGGAGCGCCACGGGTACGGCCAGCAACCCCGCCACGCCGAGCGCGATCCCGAACCAGCCGGCGGTCTTGACCCCGATCAGCGCGCAGAGGACGGCGGCCGACAGCCGGATGAGGCCGTCGGCGCCGACGTAGGTGCCGTAGCCCCGGAACCTGCCGGTGCCGGACAGGCAGCCGCGTGTGAGGTGCCCGGCCAGCGCCCCGGCGACGCCCAGTGTCAGGCCCACGAGCAGCAGCAGCTGGTGGTCGAAGATGTGGTCGACCGACAACCGGGCGGTGGCGATGAGCAGGACGAGCACGGCCAGGCCCAGCCCCACGGCCAGGGTCGCGGCCCGGCGGACCACCGGCCGGCCGCCAACCCCTCGGGTGCGGCGCTCGGCCAGGGCGCGGCTGATCTCCTGCTCGAGCGGGAGGAACAGGCCGGGACCGATCAGGAACACGAGGCTCCAGGTGGCCGCCAACGGCGAGAACTCGGCCTCGCTGAGCGCCCGGCGGGCGACGGCGAGGAACCCGTACGCCGAGAGACCCGCGACCAGCAGCCCGCCCCCGACCGCCAGGGTGCCCGTCGGCAGGGGGTTGCGGCGCCGCGCCGCCTCCATCAACCCAGCCATCGGCGACACGCTAGTCACTCGCGCGACTCCAGGACGGAAAACTTGCAAGGGACGTGTAAGCGTCACCCAGGGTGAGGCCACCGTCAACCTACGTGTCCAGAGCCCGGAGGGATTGCGCCGACGCACGCTTTTGGTGACGCAATCCGTCGATATTCGACGGATGACGTCACCAGAAACAGGGTTCAGCCGACGAGCGCCGGCAGCACCTCGCTGATCGAGCCCCGGAGGACGGCGTCGGCGAGGTCGTCCATGGCGGTCTCGGCGCCGTTGACGATCACGATCTGGGCGCCGGCCATGCGGGCGACCGGCACCATGTCCGCCACCGGGTACACGCCTAGGGTCGTGCCCACGGCCAGCAGGAGGTCGCAGCTGCGGGCGGCGTCGCTGGCCCGCTGCAGGTCCTCCGGCACCAGGTTCTGCCCGAAGCTGATCGTGGCCGACTTGAGGATGCCGCCGCAGGACCGGCACGGCGGATCCTCCTCCCCGGCGCGCACGCGTTCCAGCGCCCGCTCCATCGGCGCCCGCTCGCCGCAGGACAGGCACACGACCTCGCGCACGTTGCCGTGCACCTCCACGACTCGGGCGGGATCGGACCCGGCGGCGTGGTGCAGCCCGTCGACGTTCTGGGTGACGAGCGTGTCGAGCTTGCCGCGCCGTTCGAGCTCGACCAGCGCCCGGTGCCCGGCATTGGGCGTGGCGCGCCGGGCCGGGTGGCGCAACCGGCCCCGCCACGACTGGCGTCGAGCCTCGGGATCGGCCAGGTAGTGCTGCAGCGTGGCCCGCCGCTCGGCCTCCGGGTCGCGGGTCCACAGCCCGTCGGGGCCCCGGAAGTCCCGGATGCCGCTGTCGGTGCTTATGCCCGCGCCGGTGAGCACCACGATCCGCTGGGCGTCGTCGATCCAGCGGCGGACCTCGGCGATCAGGTCGTCCGGCACGCCCGACACACTAGTCATGACCTGGAAGACATTGAAAACCTACAAGAAGTAGTGATAGAGATTGCCAATGACTTCCCCGCAAGGCCGTTCGCCCCTCCGTCCCCTGTGGAGACGCCATGCACGCCCGCGACATCCTGACCGACACATCGTCCCTGCAGATCCGGCCGTGGCTGGACCCCATCGTCGACCAGGTCGGCTACGACCCCCGCTCACGCTACGTCGAGCGCTTCTGGCTCGGGATCCTCGGCCCCTCGGCCACGTGGCTGATGCGCTACCTCGTCGACGGCCTGGAGCGGTCGCCCGACGGCTTCGCGCTCGACCTCGACGAGTGCGCCACGGCGCTCGGGCTGGGCCGCTACCGCGGGTCCAGCGCCGCCTTCCCGCGCACGATCGCCCGCTGCTGCCAGTTCGGCGCCGGCCGCCTCACCCCCGACAGTCGGGGCGGCGTCAGCCTGGAGGTCCGGCGCCGGCTGCCGCCCCTCACCCGCCGGCAGGTCCGCCGGCTGTCCCCGGTGCTCCAGGCCGAGCACGCCCGCTGGGTCGACCGCGCCCCCGCCGTGGCCGACGACGAGCTGCGCGAGCAGGCCCGCCGGCTGGCCCTGTCTCTGCTCGAGCTGGGCGAGGGCGTGGAGGCGGCCGAACGCCAGCTCCACCGCTGGCGATTCTCCCCGGCGCTGGCGAGCGAGGCCATCGCCTGGGCCGTCGGACGGCACACCCAGCGCGCTGGTGGCGGCCCCACCCCGACGGGCGACGCCCGGCCCGAGGCCGCCGACGACTCACCCGACGGCGCCCACCCCCGGGGCAGTGAGGGTCCCTCTGCCACGCACGTCCACCACCAGGCGCCGAGGCACTAGCGCACGTTCCCCGGAGCGCGAGGCAATGGCGCACGGTTTCCGTTCGCCATTGCCTCGGGCCCAGCGGATCGTCAGTCATTGCCTCGCGTTCCGGGGCAGTTAGCCTCGGCCGGTGGTCCGGCTGGTGATCGTCCTCGCGCTCGTCGTGGCGGCGTGCTCGGGTGACGGCGACTCGGGAACCAGCGGCGCCGGGACCAACGGCACCGACGACGACACGTCCACCACCCCGTCGACCGCCACGTCCCCACCCGCCCTGGCCGACCGCGGGGAGGCGTTGCCCGTGGTCACACCGACGCCCCGGCGGATGCGCTGGCTCGGCCCCGACCTCGAGGTCCCCGCCAGCGTGGACGTCGCCGTGGCGGACAGCGTCGACGACGCCACCCGCGCCGCCGTGGCCGACGCCCTGGAAGCCGGCGGGGCCACCGACGTCCGGGTGACCCCCGCCCGCGACCGGGCTGGGGACGTGGCCCGGTTGGTCGTCCACGCGGGGCCGATCGGGGAT
>DASQUY010000553.1:0-2336 GCA_035641055.1 Acidimicrobiales bacterium
AGGCCACCCGTCGGCGGCTGCACAAGGAGCGCTTCCTGCGCCGGTGGACCGACAAGGAGGGCGCCTGGAATCTGCAGGCGCGGGGCACCCCGGAGGACGGGTCGCGGTTCAACGCGGTGCTCGACCCGATCCTCGACCAGATCTTCCACACCGCCCGGCGCGAGGGCCGCCGCGAACCCCATGAGGCCTACGGCTTCGACGCGCTGATCGAGATGGCCCTCCGCCAGGGCGCCGGGAGCAACCAGACCGGCAACGGGAACGGCCCTGGCCACGGTGACGGCCATGGCCGGGGTGACGCTGGTGCGCCCACCGACAATCCAGCCACCACTGCGACGTCGCGGCCCGACCCCATCGGCGACGCCTCGGCGGCCGGGACCGGCGACCCCGCTGCGGGCAACCCCGGCGGCAGCCGCACAACTGCTGGCAACGGCGCCGGCCGGGCGCCCGACCCCGCCGGCGCTTCGACCGCCAACGTCAACCAGCCCGCCAGCGGGACCGGTCAGCCCACCCTGGTGGGGCTGTCGGTCCCGCCGGTCGACGATCAGCCGCGCACCGGGGCCGACCGCAAGCCGGTGAACCCGACGCACCTGGCGTTGCTGCGGGTCGACCTCGAGGCATTGGTCCGGGGTTCGATACGGGACGGGGAGACCTGCGAGATCGCCGGCGTCGGCCCCGTCTCCGTCGCCGCCGCCCGCCAGCTGCTCAGCGAGTCGATCCTCAAGCTGGTCATCACCCGAGGCACCGACGTCGCCAACATCACCAACCTCGGCAGAGGCCCGAACGCTGCCCAGAAGGTCGCCCTGCTGTGGAGCTCACCCGAGTGCACCGTGCTCGGCTGCACACGCCAGTACCAGCAAGGCATCCAGCACGACCACCGCACCCCCTGGACCCAGGTCTACGAGACCGCCCTGGACAACACCGACCGGCTCTGCCACCACCATCACGACCTCAAGACCCGGTTCGGGTGGGCGCTCGTGGCCGGCGCCGGCAAACGCGAGAGATGGTCCCACCCGACGACCCCCGACACCCGGACAACCAGCCCGACACCAGCAGTGAGCGGGCGCCACCACCCGAGCCGCCCGACGGTGCGCCCGTCGACGACGCCGCGTGATCGCGGTCCGGTGAACCGGGCCACGCCGCGGTTGCGCACGGCATCGGTCGGGTACGTGAAGGAGGGCATGGGAGATGACCAGCTCTCGAGGCACGAGCGCCGCATCCTCGAGGCGCTCGAGACCGGCCTAGGCGCCGACGACCCCGCGTTCGTGGAGCGGTTTGCCATCGACGCGCAGGAGCTGGACAAACCGCACCGGCCGCGCTGGAGTCCGCCCCTGCTGTGGTGGCTGGCGCGCCGGCGGCCACGGCCTCGCGGTGGGGCCTGAGCTACTCGCCGGCTCCCGCCCGCTAGCCGTCGCCCCAGCGTCCTACGCCCAGTCATCCTCCGCCCAGTCGTCCTCCGCCCAGTGCCCGTCCTCGGCCACCTCGTCGTCGGCCACCTCGTCCAGCATGCGGCCGAACAGCTCGGCCCAGCCGTCCGCATCGGCGTGCAACTCCGCCAGCCGGATCGCTTCGTCGCGCAGGACCGGGGGAACCACCAGCGGGACCCCGACGAAACGATCCGCGCCGTCGGCAAGCGCCAAGTGCCGGGCCAGCATCAGGTCGCCGACCTCGGGCGTACCCGCGGCCGCCGACACCACCGGGGGTTCGCTCCCCTCGACGGACTCCAGCGTGACACGACCCGGCTCGGCGGCGGTCACCTCCCATGCTCGCCGGGGCTCCTCGATCAGGGCCTCGAGCAGCTCCCGCTCGTCCGGGGGCAGCAGGCCGCCGCGCTCGTCGAGGTAGTCCTCGGCGCCACCGCCCTCGAACACGACGAAGTCGGTGATGACCGGGCTTTCCGACAGGGCGTTCAACCGGGCGACGAAGTCCTCCGCGTCCGGGTCGCACGCCGAGCTGGCGACGCCGACGACACGAGCGCGGCGATGGTCGCGGTGCGCAAACGCCGCGAGCTTGCGGCTGAGCAAGCCGACCCGGTCCGAGAGGGGCACGGTCGGCCCGGTCCTTAGGCAGCACACCTTGAACTTGCGGCCCGAGCCGCAGGGACACCGGTCATTGCGGCCGACGCCGCGCCAGCGGGCGTCCATGCGAGACTGCAGCTCCTCCAGATGCTTTCGCAGCTCGTTGCGCGCCTCGACATCCGGATGCCGCAGGAGCCTGAGGGCGGCGGCCACGTTGCTGCGGTCGACCTCGTAGTAGGCGAGCTCGCTTGCCGCCGGGCCGTAGTCGGGATCGGCCCGGACGGCCGCACGCAGCGCGGCCTCGGCGGACGTCACGTCCCC
>DASQUY010000554.1:0-3251 GCA_035641055.1 Acidimicrobiales bacterium
CGGAACCCATCGCCTCGGGCTGACCGTCGTGGAACTCATGACCTCGGGGGCAGGCCCTGCGCCTATCCGCTCGCCCTCTTAGTCCCCAGCGGGCACGGGGCTAGGCGGGCGATGCTGGCAGGCGCCGGTATAAGCACTGCCCGCCACCGGAGGCATGGAGCTCACCACCCGTGGACCACACCCGGGCGGTCCAGCCGAAGAGGCCTGCCGTCGAGAGCGGCGCCTCGCCGTCGCACAGCAGCCACTCATGGCCGGTGGTCGGGCGGTGGAAGGCCACGTTCAAGTCGAGCGTCGGGGCCATGAACGGAGGCTGCTTCCAGGCGTGGGGACGGTGAGCCGACGGCCAGCTCGGCAGGTCGACAAGGATGACGCAGCGGGCGGCGTCGACCCACCGGTCCTCGAAGGTGGCGGTCGGCGTGAAGCGCAACCACTCCCGCCAGCGCGCTGGTCGGGGGCCGTCCGGCGGCCAATCGGCCTCGAACTCGACCGGCTTGGCGTCGAGGTTTCGCCAGAACGGGTACGGCGGCGCGACGTCGTCCGGCAGGAGCTCGCGGATGTCGGGAAGACCCTCGGGCCCAGGGACGTCGGGCGCCGACGTTTCGTCATGCTCCAGCCCTTCGACGTCACCGACGCCCCACACCATGGCGTCCAGGATCGGACGACCCTCCTGGGTGACTTCGACGCGCTGCGAGGTGGCCGACCGGCCGCCCCTGCGGGTCTCTACGTGCAGGTCGACAGGCCCGAATCGGGCGACCCCGAGATAGTGGCACGAGAACGCTGCGGGCCGAGCGTGCTCGGCCGACATCCCGGCGGCTCGCAGTGCGCACGCCGCCACGTAGCCGCCCATCGGCCCCCAGATCTCCCAGTCGGCGCTGAGCGTGGCCTCGTAGCGTCCATCACCCCGCCGTTGAACCGCCGTGTCGCTCGCCAGGTCGCCCATCTCGGCAGCGTGCCCGTCCCGCCGGGCCGCGGCAAGCGACTTACCGCGCTCGCGTCACGGCGAGCTGGGCAGCCAACCGCCGCGCCCGTCATGAAGCGCGTCGCTCAGCGGGTTGCCCCAAACGGACGATCGTTTCTCCCAGGCACCTGGGACCGCTCGCGGCTGGGAGACCCGCTGGACCGTCCGCCGGAGGTGAGGCTCCACTCTGTCGACGCTTGCAACTCGGTGATCCGCACATGGCTCGTCGAAGAGGAACGGTTCGGGGGCTGGTACGTGAACCTGGAACAGCCGTGGACCCGAATCGTTGTCGGCTTCGACTCTGCGTGGCGGTCGAAGTTCTGGAGGCGCCGGTCGTAGATCGTTGCGTTCCGGTGATCGGCGTGTCCGCGATCTGCACGTCGCGGAGCGGGACGTCGGCCTCGAGAGCGACGCGCGATCCACTGCGCCGCCACCACGTGAGCCGCTCCGGGTGAAGGCGCCGAGGCTCCGGGCCGACCCGGTGGCCGTCGAACCGTTGACGTGAGCGAGTGTGTGTATGTGCATTCACATGCCGACAACCACCGATCGAATCTTGTCGATCGCCGATGCCCGCCGGGCGAGTGCGCTGGGGGCGGCGGTTCGTGCTTTCGCCGCCGGTAGCTACCACAGGACGACGATCGGTGACGTGGCGGCCGCGGCCGAGATCTCACCGGCGTACGTGATGCGCCTGTTCGGGTCCAGGCTGTCGCTGTTCCTCGCGGCGCTCGACGAGTGTCACGACCGGATCGTTGCGGCACTCGAGCAGGCGGCCGACGCGGCCGACAGCGACGACCCCGAGGTGGTGCTCGACGTGATGGGCGCCGGGTACGCCGAGCTGATCGCCGACCGCAGCCTGCTGATGCTCCAGGTCCACGCGCTCAGCGCCTGCGACGTGCCGGAGATCGCCGAGAAGGTGCGCGACGGCTACCGCCGGGTGGTCGGCCTGGTCGACGAGCGCGTCGGTGCGCCAGGCTCGATGGTGCAGCGGCCAACTGTGGCATCTGATCGCGGCCGCCGGCCTCGATGACGTCGACGAGTCCTGGGCGGCCACGCTGACCGCGGGCATCGATCACCCGCCCCGCGCCGATCGCTGACCGTCGATGCCTGACCCTCCACCCGTCCCGTCTCCATGCTGGCCCGCATCGCCGGCGCCCAGGTGATCGGCACCGCCTCGCCCCGGCACTTCGCCGCCGTCCGCGCCCTCGGGGCCACGCCGGTCGACTACGCCACGAACCACCTCGAGGCCCGCGTCCGCGAGCTCGCCCCGGGCGGTTGCGCCGCCGTGTTCGACCACGTCGGCGGCGAGAGCGTTGTGCGGTCGCACCGCCTGCTCGCGCCGCGTGGCCGCCTCGTGGTCTACGGGAGCGCCTCGACGAGGGACGCGCCCGGCAGCTCGAAGCGGCCGATCCTCGTGCTGTCCCCCCCGCCTGACGTGGTGGAGCCTGCGGCCCGACGGTCGCCGTGCCCGGTTCTTCAACGTCTGGGCCGGGCAGCGGCGCAGCCGGCGGCGCTTCCACGCCCGGGTGCGGCACGACCTCGCCGAGGTCCTCGGGCTGCTGGCCGACGGGCAGCTGCGGCCCCAGGTCGCGGCGCGCTACCCCCTCGGCGACGCGGCCGCGGCGCTGCGCCTCGCCGAGTCCCGCGCCGTGGTCGGGCGGGTCGTGCTCACGCCCTGAGGCGACCCAGAGACGCCTCGGCACCCACAGGTGGGCTGTATCCGCGGTGCACTGGGCCGCCACACCGACCGTGGGTGAGCGGCGTGGTCCGAGGGGTCCGCGACCAGCCAGCGTCGCCCGGGTCGGCAAGGGGACGACCCTGGCGCCTGGGCACAATCCGGGCACAAAATCGGCGGGTACGGGCCGTCACGGCAGCCCACGGCTCGGGACGGCCCGGTAGAGCGAGATCAACGGCCGAGAACCAGAAATCCCAGGTCAAACGCACGAAACCCCTGGCCAGGCCAGGGGCTCCAGTAGAGCGGACGACGGGACTCGAACCCGCGACCCTCACCTTGGCAAGGTGATGCTCTACCAACTGAGCCACGTCCGCGTGGGTCACAACCATAGCAAGCCCGGGCGGGACGCCCACGAGGGGCGATCAGCCAGGCGGGGGCGGTGGCCGAGGCACCGGACCCCCGGCGCTCGCAACCAGCTGACGGAGCCGGTGCGCAAGCTCGACGGCGAGGGGCCGATCGCCGATCCGGTCGATCACCTCGTGGCGGTCGCCGTCGACGAACGTCAGCGAGGCGGTGCGGTCGTCCTGCCAGCCTTGGGCCTGGAGCGACGGCCGGACGTCG
>DASQUY010000555.1:0-2189 GCA_035641055.1 Acidimicrobiales bacterium
GCACCTGGTCGGCGAGGGCGGCGACCACGGCGTCCCACTGCTCGTCGGTGAACACCGGCAGCCGCAGCATCACCCGGTACGGCAGCGGCCGGCGGCCGTCCACGCGGGCGGTGACGCTCCCCGGCGCGACCTCGAGGCGGCGGACCGCACCCCGCCGGGCGTACGTGCGGCCCCGCGGCAGCCGGTTGGCGTAGGCGGCGCCGAGGGCCTCGAGCGAGCTGATCCACCGCCGGCCCCACCAGGTGAGCCCGAAGCGGGTGGCCATCAGGCGGCCTCCTCCCGGCGGCCGTTGCCGTCGTCGGCGTAGCCGCCGTCGTCGAGGGCGTCCGGCGCCCGGTCGTCGCCGAGGTCGTCGGCCGACAGCTCGACGAGTGCCCGGATGTCGTCGTCGCTCAGCTCGGTGAGCCACGTCTCCCCGGTGCCGACGACGGCGTCGGCCAGCGCCCGCTTGTCCTCCAGCAGCCCGGCGATGCGCTCCTCGAGGGTTCCGCCGGTGACGAGCTTGTGGACGTTGACCGTGCGGGTCTGGCCGATGCGGTAGGCGCGGTCGGTGGCCTGGTCCTCGACGGCGGGGTTCCACCAGCGGTCGTAGTGGACGACGTGGGTGGCGCTCGTCAGGTTGAGGCCGGTGCCACCGGCCTTGAGCGACACGACGAGGACCGGCGGCCCCGAGCCGTCCTGGAAGGCGTCGACCATGGCGTCGCGCCCGGACCGGGCGACGCCCCCGTGCAGGAACGGGACCGCCGGCAGCCGCAGCGCTGCGCCCAGGTGGCGCACCAGGATCTCGCCCATCTCCCGGTACTGGGTGAACACGAGCGCCCGGGCGTCCGCCGCCATCACCTCGGCGAGCATCTCGGTGGTGCGGGCCAGCTTGCCGGAGCGCCCCGGCAGCGGCCCGGTCTCCCCCAGGTACTGGGCGGGGTGGTTGCAGATCTGCTTGAGGGCGGTGAGCAGCTTGAGGATGCGGCCCCGACGCTCGATGCCCTCGCCCAGCCCCTCGTCGTCGAGCAGCGTGCGCACCGTCGCCTGGTAGAGGGTGGCCTGCTCGCGGGTGAGCGTGCAGGCCACCGTGGCCTCGATCTTCGGCGGCAGCCCGGCGGCGACCGCCGGGTCGGTCTTGACGCGGCGTAGCATGAACGGGGCGACGACGCGGCGCAGGTGGGCGGCGGCGTCCGGGTCGCGCCAGCGCTCGATCGGGACGGCGAAGCGCTCGCGAAACCGCTCGAACCGCCCGAGCAGGCCGGGGTTGGCGAACTCCATGATCGACCACAGCTCGGACAGGCGGTTCTCGACCGGCGTCCCGGTGAGCGCCACCCGGGCGGCGGCGGGCAGGCGGCGGGCGGCCCGGGCCGTGCGCGCGGCCTGGTTCTTGATCTGCTGGGCTTCGTCGAGCACGACGACGTCCCAGTCGACGTCGGCGAGCAGATCGACGTCGCGCCGCAACAGCCCGTAGCTGGTGACCGCCACCGTGCCGGCCGGGAAGTCGCCGGCCTCCGCGGGGCGGTCGGGGCCGTGGTGGCGCAGCACGGGGAGGTCGGGCGCGAACCGCGCCAGCTCGCGCTCCCAGTTGCCGACCACCGACGTGGGGCAGACCACGAGGTGGGGCCGTTCGCCGGAGCGGGCGGCCAGCAGGGCGATGGTCTGGAGCGTCTTGCCCAGGCCCATGTCGTCGGCCAGGAGCGTGCCGATGCCGAGCTCGCCCAGCGCCTGGAGCCAAGCGACGCCCCGGCTCTGGTAGTCCCGCAGCGTGGCGTCGATGCCGACGAGCCGGGGTCGGCGGTCGCCGCCGGCCTCCCGCAGGCGAGAGACCAGGTCGCCGAGCACGCCGTCCGACACGACCTCGACGCCGCCGAGCTCGCGCGTCTCGCGCTCGCCGGCGAGGGCGGCCGCCAGCGCCTCGGCGCCCGACAGCGCGCCGGTCGAGCCGACCAGCCCGCCCAGCGTCCCCACCTCGCCCGGGTCGAGGCGCACCCACTGGCCCTTCCAGCGCACCAGCGGCTGCTTGAGCTCCACGATCGAGGCGAACTCCTCGGCCGACAGCGTGTCCTCGCCGATCGCCGCCTCCCAACGGAAGGCGCCCAGGGCCTCGGCGTTCAGGCCCGCGCTCGTCAGGCCGGCCCCCGGGTCGGTCGCCGGGTCCGCCGTGCCCACCCGCAGGCGGGCGCGCAGCCGCCGGGCGCCGTGCGCCG
>DASQUY010000556.1:0-6022 GCA_035641055.1 Acidimicrobiales bacterium
GCCTCGGTCTCCTCGATCAGGACCTCGATGCCGATGCGGCGGCCGAGCCCCAGGTCAGCCTCGAGCTGGTCGAGCAGCGTCTCCACGAACCAGACATCCCGGGGCGCCTTCACCTTGGGGACGATGACGACATCGAGGGCGCCGCCGGCCCGGGTCACCACGTCGATGAGATCGCCGTACGCCCAGGGCGTGTGGACGCCATTGATCCGCAGCGCCCGGGTCGTCGTCCCCCAGTCGTGGGTGACGAGGGCGTCGGCGACGAGCGCCCGGGCCGCCTTCTTCTCGGCAGGGGCGACCGAGTCCTCGAGATCCAGGAACACGAGATCGGCGGCGCTCGCCGCCGCCTTGGCCATCATCTTCTCGTTGGTGCCGGGCGTGCTCAGCTCGGACCGGCGCAGGCGGGTCGTGGTCACAGGCCGACCTCGGCAAGGACCTCGGCCGTGTGCTCGCCCAGGCGGGGCGGGCGCCGGTAGACGCCCGCCGGCGTGGCCGTCAGCTTGATCGGTGGTCCCGGGAGCACCACCGTCCGCGTGCCGTCGGGTTGGGGTACCTCCACGAGCATCGACCGGGCGGCGACGTGAGGATCGTCGAATATGCCGTCCGCCGTCTGCACCGGGCCGACCGGGACGCGGCCGGCGAGGACGTCGACGATCTCGCCGGTCGGGCGCGTCGCCGTCCACCCCGACACGACCTTGCGCACGAAGGCGGCGTTCGCCACGCGCTCCCGGTTGGTGCGGGCTCGCTCGTCGTCGACGAGGTCCGGGCGGCCGATGATGTCGCAGAGAACCGCCCAGTGCTTCTCGGTCGGCGCGGCGATGGCGCACGAGCCGTCGGCGGTCGGGAAGATGTCGAACGGGGCGAGCGCCGGATGGCCGTTGCCGGTCGGCCGGCTGACCTGGCCGGTGTAGGAGTAGCGGTAGACGATGGCCTCGCAGAGCGCCAGCACCCCGTCGTACATGGCGACGTCCAGGAACTGCCCGTCGCCGCTGCGCCCGGCGTGGACCAGCGCCGCGCAGACGCCGAGCGCCGCCAGCGTCGCCGGGAAGATGTCGCCCACGCTCGCCCCGCACCGGAACGTCTCGCCCTCCGCGGTGCCCGTGATGCCGACGAGGCCGCCCATGGCCTGCGCCACCACGTCGAAGGCCGGCCACTCGAGGTAGGGGCTCGTGCCCGTGCGGGGGTCGCCGAACCCCCGGATGGCGGCGTACACGAGCCTCGGGTTGGCCTCCCGCATCACCTCGTAGCCGACACCGAGGCCGTCCATCACCCCGGCCGTGGAGTTCTCGACGAAGGCGTCGGCGCCCTCGACGAGCCGGAGCAGCGCCGCCCGACCGGCGTCGGTCTTCAGGTCGAGGACAACGCTGCGCTTGTTGCGGTTGATGCTGGCGAAGTAGCCGCCGTACGCCCTCTCGGTGTCCTCCCGGGTGAAGGGTCCGCCGTAGCGGGTCATGTCCCCGGCCGGCGGCTCGACCTTGACGACGTCGGCGCCGAGGTCGGCGAGCAGCATGGTGCAGAACGGGCCGGCCAGCGCCTGGGTCCCATCGATGACCCGCAGCCCCGCCAGGGGGCCCGTCGGGCCGCCGGCCATCGCCGCCGTGGTCACGGCGCGCCCCGTGGGCGCCGCTTCACGAGCACGGTGCGCTCCGTCTCGAACACGATCGTCCCCTCCTGGTTGGCGCCCCAGTGCTTGAACCGGACGAGGCCGGCGTCGTCGCGATCGGCATCGTCGACCGACAGCACCTCGGTGAACGCGTAGAGCGTGTCGCCGTGGTGGACCGGCGACGTGAACCGCATCCCGTCCAGGCCGACCTCGGCCAGCGCGTGCTCGGCGGTGTCCTGGGTGGCGAGGCCGATGACGATCGAGCCCGTCACGAGGCCGAACACGAGCCGCCCGTCCCCCACGGGCGAGCCGGCCATCGCGTCCTCGTTGAAGTGGGCTTGGGCGGTGTTGAGGACGAGCTTCGTCAGCAGCTGGTTCTCGACCTCCCCCACCGTCGTGCCCCGGGCGTGGCGCATCCGGTCGCCGGGCGTGAAGTCCTCGAACCAGCTCATCCGGCCCGCCCGAGGATCCGGTCGGAGATGGTGCGGCGCTGGATCTCCGAGGTGCCCTCGAAGATGGTGGTCAGGCGGGCGTCCCGCCAGTAGCGCTCGACTTGTCGCTCGGTCGTGTAGCCGTTGCCCCCATGGATCTGGATGCCCTCGCCGGTGACCCGCACGGCCATCTCGGTCGCCAGCAGCTTGGCCATGGCGGCCTCCTTCTCGACGTTGTGCCCGTCGTCCATAGCCTGCGCCACCTGCCACGTGAAGGCGCGTGCCGCCTCGATCTCAGTGGCCATGTCGGCGATCTTGAACCGGATCGCCTGGAAGGAGGCGATCGGCTGCTCGAACTGGACGCGCTCCTGGCTGTAGGCGACGCAGTCCTCCAGCGCCCCGCGGGCCAGCCCGATCGCCCGCGCCGCCGTGTGCACCCGGGCGACGTTGAGCCCCGACTGCGTGACGGCGAACGTCGACCGCTCGCCGCCACCACCATCCGAGCTCCCCCCGCGGCCCAGCCGGTTGGCCTCCGGCACCCGCAGGCCGTCGAACCACAGGTGGAAGGTGGTCATGCCGTGGTAGCCGACCTTGTCGATCGGCTCGCCCCGCAGCCCGTCGGGGAACGACCCGCGCTCCTTCTCGATCACGAACACCGCGAGACCGGCCGACCGCCGCTCCCCCGGCTCGGGATCGCGCGTCCGGGCGAGCAGCTGGATGAAGTCGGCGTCCAGCGCGTTGCCGCACCAGCGCTTCTCGCCGTGGACGACCCACTCGTCGCCGTCCCGGGTCGCCCGGCACTGCACGTTGGCGAGGTCCGACCCGGCGTTCGGCTCGGACAGCGCGGCGGCGCCGATCCACTGGCCGCGGGCGCTGCGCTCGAGCAGCTCCCGGCGGCGCTCGGCGTCGCCGATCTGGGTGCCCATGCCCTGGGCGCGGGCGATGATCGACGCCACGCTCATCCACCCGCGGGCCAGCTCCTCGGTCACGAGGCAGTACTCGAACACGCCATGGCCCAAGCCGCCGACCTCGGTCGGCAGGGTGATGCCGAACAACCCCATCTCGCCCATGCGGTCGAGGAAGGAGCGGGGGATGTCGGCCTTGCGGGGGTCGAGCTCGTTGGCGAGCGGCAGGACCTCGTCCATGGCGAAGCGCCGGGCGCGGTCCTGGAGCTCGCGGCGCTCGTCGGTCAGGTACCAGCTGGCCGTCACGTCATGCCCTCCCGCGATGCCCGGCCCTTGGTGACGAGGTTGGAGCGCCGGAAGTCGACGACCAGCTCGCCGCGCTGGTTCCTGCCCTCGGTGTGCCACGTGACGATGCCGGCCGTCGGCCGGGACCGGGACTCGCGGGCCTCGACGACCGTGCTGCGCGCGGACAACGTGTCGCCCGGGTACACGGGCCGATGGAAGGTCGCCTCGTCGATGCCGAGGAAGAGCCCGCCGGCCTCGCTCAGGTCCTCCACGCTGAGCCCGACGACGATGCACAGGACGAGCATGGGACTCACCACGACATCCGGGTGACCCTCGCCGCGGGCGTGCTCGGCGTTCAGGTAGATCGGGTTGTAGGCGTGGCTCGCCGACGCGAACAGCGAGTTGTCGCCGGCCGTGACGGTCTTGCCCCAGTGGTGCTCGAACACCCGGCTCGGGGTGAACTCCTCGAAGGCGTTGCCCCGCCGGCGGGTCGGGAACGCGGACAGGTCGGGCGCGGTCATCGGGCGGCCGATCGGGCGATGGTGCGGGCCGGGGCGAGGCCGGCGACGGCCGTGCGCAGCTTCTCGGCACCGGCGTCGCCGAGGACAGGCGAGGCCAGCGACCGGAACTTCGACGACAGGCGCTCCCACTGGAGGTCGAGATCGGCGGCCGGCCGGCCCGTGTCGTCCTCCGCCGAGAGGCGATCGCCGTTCCGCGCGGTCACGACGACGTGGGACTGCGTCTGTACGCGCCCCTCCTCGGGCACGACGACCACGCGGTCGCGCAGCGCGACCAGGTCGCCGTCGCCCATCCGCTCGTCGGAATACGCCGCGGTGTCGGTGGTGTCGTCACCGAGGAGCGCCATCGCGGTGGTGGCCCGGAGGCTGAACTTGCCCTCCAGCCCCGTGGCCGGCTCGGCGATGTTGCACACGTGCAGCAGGTCGGGGGCGACGTGGACCTCGACCCGCTCGATGTCGTCGACCGCGACCTGGTCGGCCAGCGCCAGTGCGGCGTTGATCGCGGCGTGGGCGAGGTAGCAGGCCGCGTGGTACTTGAACAGCGTGTCCCGGATCGCCCAGCGCCCGTCGAGCCTGTCGAGGCGCGCCGGGTCGGGGGTGACGCCGCCGGCGGCGGCCGCCAATCCCTGGTCGGCCTCCAGCACGGACGGGTTGCCGGTGTAGCCGCGGGCGGCCAGGCGGGCCGCCAGGAGCCCGTCGCTGGCGGCCTTGCCGGCATGCAGCGGCTTGCCCATCGTGCCGAAGGTTGCCTTGAGACCGGCGGCCTGGGTGCCCGCCAACGCCAGCGCGTGCGTCGTGCGTTCGGCGTCGAGACCGAGCAGTTGGGACACGGCAGCAGCCGCCCCGAAGGTGCCGATCGTGCCCGTGGCGTGCCATCCGGCGCGGTAGTGGCCGGGACCCAGCAGGGCGCCGACCCGGCACTCCACCTCGACCCCGACGACGAAGGCAGCGAGCAGGCGCTCACCGGACAGGTCGAGCTCCTCCGCCACGGCCAGCGCCGCGGGCAGCACCGGCACGGTGGGATGACCCGGCATCAACTGGTGGGTGTCGTCGAAGTCGAGGGCGTGACCGGCGGCGCCGTTGACGAGCGCCGCGTTCCGGGCATCCGCCCGGCGATCGGTGCCCACGACGGTGGCGGCACCCGCGGCGCCCGCGGACGGCAGCTCGTCGCGCAGCAGGTGGGCCAGGGGTTCGCCGCTGCCCGCCAGCGCGCACGCCAGCCAGTCGAGCACGCAGTGGCGGCCGACCTCGACCACCTCCGCCGGGAGGTCGTCGACAGCGACGTCGCTCCACTGCCGTGCGAGCCGCCCGAGGAGGGAGTCGGTCGCGGCGGCAGCGGTCATGGCACGTCAGGCTAAAACGAACATTGTTCGCGTTCACTCCCCCACGCCACACTGACGGGCTCATCGAACCCGAGGTGCCGAAAACGTGACCTCACCTCCCGCCGACGCCGGCGACCTCGCCGTCACCACCGAGCGCGGCGTCGCCACCCTATGGCTCAACCGCCCGGCGAAGCGCAATGCCGTGACCTACGACATGTGGCTCGGCATCGCCGAGCACTGCCGCCGCCTCGCCAGCGATCCGACGGTGCGCGTGCTGGTCGTGCGCGGCGCAGGCGAGCACTTCTGCGCCGGAGCCGACATCGGCGGACTCGGCGACGGCGACCGCGGCGAGTATCAGCGGGCCAACGACGCCGCCGACGCCGCTCTCGCCACCTTCCCCAAGCCGACCCTCGCCGTCGTCACGGGGGCCTGCGTCGGCGGGGGCGTCAGTCTGGCGGTCGCCTGCGACCTGCGCATCGCCGACACCAGCGCCCGGCTCGGCATCACACCGGCCCGGCTCGGCATCGTCTATCCGGCCGCCGCCGTCGAGCGGGTCGTCCGGCTCATCGGGCCCGCCGCCGCCAAGCACCTCCTGTACACCGCCGAGCTCATCGACGTCGACCGGGCCACACGCATCGGCCTCGTCGACGAGGTCCACGCCGTCTCGGCTCTCGCCGACCGGGTGGACGAGCTCACCGACCTCCTCGCGCGGCAGCGATCGCTGCTCACGCAGATGGCCAGCAAGGAGATGATCGACGCCGTCGCCGTTCGGGGCGCCATCGAGCCGGCCGTCGCCAGGCGCTGGGGCCGCGAGGTGGCCCGCAGCCCTGACGCCGCCGAGGGCATCGCCGCCTTCCTCGAGCGCCGGGAGCCGCGGTTCACGTGGACACCGACCCCGGGAGGGGACGCCACCTGAGGACCGGGCCAAAGGGAGGCGCTCAGGCCCGCTCCGCCCGCGGTG
>DASQUY010000557.1:0-4011 GCA_035641055.1 Acidimicrobiales bacterium
CGGGTCGCGCTGTCCCGGACCCGCAACGCCGCCGACGCCGAGGACTTGGTCCAGGACACGCTGTTGCGCGCCTACCGGGCGATCGGCCGCTTCGACGGCACCTACCCGCGGGCGTGGCTGCTGACCATCCTGCGCAACGCCCAAGCCAACCGGGTGCGCCGACGCCGGCCCTCGCCCCTGCGCAACCCCGACGCTGCCGATTATCAGAGGCTCCAGGAGGGCCGCGATGCGCTCCCGAGCGCAGAAGCCCTCGTCGTCGGCCAGGCGTTCGACGCCACCGTCGAGGACGCCGTCGCCCGCCTCCCCACCCGGTTCCGTCACGTGGTCGAGCTCGTCGACATCGACGGGCTCAGCTACTCCGAGGCCGCCGACACGCTGGGCGTACCCGTCGGCACGGTCATGAGCCGCCTCCACCGCGCCCGCCACCGCATCCGCACCCGGCTCACCGCGGCCGGCCTCGTCCCCCGGAGCAAACGATGACTCCCTGGCGCCGACACACGGTTGTCGACCGGCCCCTCACCTGTCGCGAGGTCGGGCGGCTCCTCCAGCGCTACCTCGACGGAGACACCGACGAGCACGCCACCGCCAAGGTCGCCGAGCACCTCGAGGACTGCCGGCGCTGCGGCCTCGAAGCCAGCATCTACCGCGAGATCAAGGCGTCGCTGGCTCGCCGGGCAACCGTGCTGCCCGAGACCACCCTGGCCCGCCTCCGCCGGTTCGGCCAGCAGCTCGCCACCGAAGGACCACCCGACACACCGGCTAGCGACGGCGACCGTGGCGGTCCGAGCTGACGTGGTGGAGCTGCTGCCCCGTACCGACGCCGGCGCCTTGGCCCAGGCGGTGGCCGCCGCCGTCGCCACCACCGGGGCGCTGTTCGCCGTGCGCCGCAACCGGGACCTGCTGTGGTTCGTGAGCGGCCTCGCCACCCTGACCTTCGCCTGGTTCGCGCTGCGCACCCTTCACTGACCCACCCAAACGCGGGGAGGCCCGTCCCGCCCATGATCGCGATGTGGAACGGCGTGATCATCGCCCACAGCACCCAGACCATCCGCGTCGAGGGCTACCACTACTTCCCACCCGAAGGCGTCGACTGGAGTGCCCTCATCCCCAGCACCACCACCTCGCGGTGTTGGTGGAAGGGCAAGGCCACCTACTACCACGTCCGCGCCCACGACGCCGTGAACCACGACGCCGCCTGGACCTACGAGCGACCCTGGCCGCTCGCCCGGCGGATCACCGGCCACGTGGCGTTCTGGCGGGGTGTCACCGTCGAGCCGTAGCGCCGGCGGACCGCCAACCCTGAGGGTCGGAAGCATCCTGCCGCCCGGCGGGTTCCCATCCTGTGGCGCAATCAGCTGGGCGTCGTCGGCGTCTCCTCCGTGAGCGCTCGTCAGCTACGGAGGAGCATCGGGTGTTCTTGGACACGACGCTGCCCTACCTCGACGTGGTGTCCGGGGTGGCCCGTGGGATCGCCCGTGACAGCCACACGGCTGACGACCTCGTCCAGGAGACGTACCTGCGGGCGTTCGCGGCCTTCGACACGCACGACCGGAGTATGTAGAGGCATCCCACCAACACGGCGTCGTAGAGCGCACGCTCGTCCCAGCCGGCGGCGAACACGGCGTCGGCGTCGGCCTGGGTGAGCTTGGTGGGCGTGAGGGTCAGCTTCCTCAGGTAGTGGAGAACGGGCTTCATCTCCTCGTCGATCTGGGTCGTGTCGATGTTCGCCACGAGATCGACGATCAACTGCTCCGGTACGCCGAACTGCTTGGACGACGCCGTGTGCGCGCCGTAGCAGTACTGGCACGCGTTGATGCCCGAGACGAACGCCGCCATCATCTCGCGCTGCGGCACGGTGAACGGCGACTCGCCCCGCAAGAGGGCCTCGTGGAACTCGATGAGCGGCCGGCCCGCCCGGCTGCCCAAGTCCGAGAACAGGGCCAGCACGTGCGGCACCTTGGCATCCTCCGGGATCGAAGGCAGAAACGGCATGATGCACCCCTCTCCTGGTTGTGCGACCGAATCTCCGTGGCGGCGCTCAGCTCACGAGGTCGCGGAGAGCGTCTTCGACGCCCCGGTGGAAGGTCGGGTAGGCGTAGATCATCTCGCGCAGCCGGTCTGTACTGACTTCCGCGTGCACGGCCAGGGTGAGCAGCCCGAGGATCTCGCCGCCGGTGGGGCCCATCGCAGTGGCGCCGACCAGCACCCCGCGCCCGGCGTCCTCGACGAGCTTGATGACGCCGTCGTTGCCGGCCTTGTGGATCCAGCCGCGGGCCGTCTGGGGCACCCGGGTGGCGCCGACCCGCACGTCGATGCCAGCGTCGCGGGCCTGTGCCTCGGTCAGGCCGACGGCGCCGATCTCGGGGTCGGTGAAGGTGACCCGGGGCACGCCCCGGTAGTCGGCGGGAGCGTGATCCCGGCCCAGGATGTCGGCCACCGCGATCGGCGACTGGTACATGGCGACGTGGGTGAACGCGCCCTTGCCGGTGAGGTCGCCGACCGCCCACACGCCGTCGGTGACTCGGAGGTGGTCGTCGACGGGCACCCAGGACTGCGACTCGTCGATGCCCACGGCGCCGAGCCCGGCGGCCGCCAGGTCGGCGCGACGTCCGGTCGCCACCAGGATCTGGGCGGCCGCCACTGTGCTGCCGTCCGCGAGCGCGACGGTCACCCGGGCGCCGTCTCGGCTCACCTCGGTGACCCTCGCCCTGGTGTGCACGGCGATGCCCTCCCGGCCGAACACGTCGGCCAGCAGCTCGCCCGCGTCCGGTTCCTCGCCGGGGACGAGCCGCTCCAGCGCCTCCACCACCGTCACCTCGACGCCGAAGCGGGCGAACGCCTGGGCCAGCTCGGCGCCGACCGCGCCCCCGCCCAGCACGAGCAGCGACGACGGGAGCTCCTTGGCCTCGATGGCCTCGCGGTTGGTCCAGTACGGCACCCGGCCGAGCCCGGGGATGGGCGGGATCGCCGGATGGGTACCGGTCGCGACGACGATGCCACGCCGCGCGTCGACCACCCGGTCGCCGACCGCCACCCGGCCGGGTCCCACGATGTGGCCGTCGCCTCGTAGAAAACGGCCGCCCTTGCCCTCGAACCGTTCGACCGCGACGCGGTCGTCCCAGTCGTCGGTGGCCTCGTCGCGGATGCGCTGCGCCACCGGCGCCCAGTCGGGCCTGACGGTGGCGTCGCCGGCCATGCCCCGGACCCGGCGGCCCTCGGCCAGCAGGTTGGCAGCCCGGATCATCATCTTCGAGGGGATGCACCCCCAGTAGGGGCACTCCCCGCCCACGAGCTCGCGCTCTACGCCCACCACGTCGAGCCCGGCCTCGGCGAGCCGGCCGGCGACGTCCTCGCCACCCGGGCCCATGCCGATCACCACGACGTCTGCCTGCAGGGTCTCCATCAACCCACCTCCTCGATCACGGCCTCGGGCGCTCGCCGTGCGGCGCCGGCGCGGCCACGACCCCGGGCACGCACGCCGGCGAAGTAGGTCACCGCGGCGAGCAGCGTCGCGGCGCTGACCCACAGGTTGACCCGCACGCCCCATAGCCCGGTGGCGGGATCTACGCGCAGCGACTCCACCCAGAGCCGCCCGGCCGCGTAGCCCACCACATAGCCGGCGAAGAGCTGGCCGGGCCGCGGCCGCCAGCGTCGCTCGATCGCTACCAGCAGCGCTGCGAGCGCCAGGTTCCATGCCGCCTCGTAGAGGAAGGTCGGGTGGAACGCCGCCGCGTCGAGGTAGCCAGCGGGCCGCTGGGCCGGGTCGATCTCAAGTCCCCATGGCAGTGCGGTGGGGCCGCCGAAGAGCTCCTGGTTGAACCAATTGCCCAGGCGCCCGATTGCCTGGGCGACCGGGATGGCTGGCGCCACCACGTCCAGCGGGGACGCGATGGGTAGGCCCCGCCGGTGGGCGACCCAGACCCCGACCAGCACGCCGGCCACCAGCCCACCGGGGATCCCCAGGCCCCCCTCCCACACGGCCGGTGCGTGCCACCAACGGCGCTCGAAGCG
>DASQUY010000558.1:0-4758 GCA_035641055.1 Acidimicrobiales bacterium
ACCGCCTTCTTGTAGGCCTTCATCGGGGCCTCCAGCCCCTGGATGGACCCCACCGAGAAGCCCAGCACGCCGAGGCCCCGCTGCGCCGCCATCTCGTAGCTGGTCACGTTGCCGGCGGCGTACCACAGCGCGGGATGGGGCCGACGCCAGGGCTTCGGCAGCACCCTGCGGGCAGGCAGCGACCAGTGCTGGCTCTCGTAGCCCTCGTACTCGTCCTGCAACCACATCCGAGGGAGCTCGCCGACCACGTCCTCCCAGATCTCGCGGGTCCGGGACAGGTCGGTCTCCCCCGGGAGGAACGCCAGGATCTCGTGGCTGCCGGCACCCCGACCGGTGCCGAGCTCGAACCGGCCGCCCGACAGGTGGTCGAGCATGGCCACCGTCTCGGCCAGCTTGGCCGGGTGGTTCACCTGCGGTAGCGGGTTGAAGATGCCCGACCCCAGGTGGATGCGCTCGGTGGCGTGCGCCAGGTACGCCAGCACCACGTCGTTGGCGGACAGGTGCGAGTACTCGTCGAGGAAGTGGTGCTCGGTCGCCCACGCATACTTGAACCCCGCCCGGTCGGCCGCGATCACGCACTCGATGTCCCGCATCAGCGCCGTGTGCTCGGCATCCGGATCGGAGTCCCGGCGGTAGCGGGGGCAGAAGCCCTGGATGAAGATGCCGAACTCCACGATGTCCTCCTCTGGTTGACGACTCGACTACTTGACGACCACGGGGTTGACCGGCGACCCGACCGCGTTCGTGAACGGCTGCGGCGAGGCGTCGAGCAGGAACTCGTACACGCCGTCCTCGGCACAGTCGGCGGCCAAGTCCTCGAGCTGCCAGTTCTGCCCCTGCGTGAGTCCCATCTCCACGATGTGGAGCAGGTGCACCGGCAGCAGTGCCGCGGGGTCCTCACCCGGGAACACCTCGAGGGTCAGGTTGTCGGTGGCGACCGCCGCCACGTCGTGGTCGCGGAGCCACGCCACCGTCCCGAGCGAGAGGCCCGGCGCCGGGGCGGCGTAGGCCCTCCGGTCGGGCCTCGGCGGGCGGAGCAGCTGCACCTGTCCGGTCCGGACCAGGACGACGTCGCCGGGCTGCACGTCGACCCGGGCGAGCTCGGCGGCGGCATCGAGGTCCCCGGCCGTGATGGCGTAACCGCCCTCCAGGCGATCGACGCCGCGCGCCCGGGCCACGTCGAGCAGCACGCCCCGGCTGACGAGCGTGCGGATCCGGTGGATGCCGCAGCGGGCGGCGCCGGACACGCCGATGCTGTCGACGGGGAAACCGTTGTACATGCGGCCGGCGTAGCTGACGTGGCCGAGGCCGTCCCAGTGCGTGCCCGCCTGGAGTCCCATGACGACGAGGTCGTCGCTCGTGCAGAAGTCGGTCGGATCGCCGGTGAGCGGCGTGTTGATCGCCACCATGGTGCGGGTCGGGTTGAGCCGCCCGGGGATGGCACCGGTCTGCACGCCCTCGGCCTCGGACAGCGGCAGGGCGAGCGAGAACGTCCGGCCGGTGCGCACGCACCCGGCCGCCCGCCGGACGACGTCTTGTGTGATGAGGTTGATCGTGCCCACCTCGTCGTCGTCGCCCCAGCGGCCCCAGTTGGTGACCTTGCGGGCGAGCTCGTGGACGTGGTCGGGCAGCGTCATGTGAGGCTGAGCACCCCGCGGTTGAGTGTGCCCGCCGCCAGGTCGTCGAGGGCCCGCTGGATGTCAGCGAGGTCGTAGGTCCGGCTGACCATCTCGTCGAGCTGGAGGCGCCCGTCGAGGTAGAAGCGCACGATCAGCGGGATGTCGTGGTGGGGGCGCGTCTGGCCGTAGCGGCACCCGAGGATCGAGCGGTCCTCGTACAGATCGGCGACGACGAAGCTGGCCTCGGTGCCCAGCTTGGGCACGCCCAGCAGCACGCACGATCCCCCCGTGCCGAGCATCCCGATGGACTGGCGGATCAGGGCGGGATGCCCCACGCACTCGAAGGCGTAGTCGACGCCGCCCGGCTCCACCTCCCGCACGGCGGCGACGGTGTCGCCCACCGACGAGGCGTCGACGAAGTCAGTGGCGCCGCACCGCCGCGCCGCCTCCTCCTTGCCCGGGTTGGCGTCGACGGCCACGACGCGGCCCGCCGAGGCCAGGCGGGCACCCTGGATGACCGACTGGCCGATGCCGCCGGCGCCGATCACCACGACGGTCTCGCCCGGTCGCACCTGCGCCCGGTTGAGCACCGCCCCCACCCCGGTCACGACCGCGCACCCGATCAGGCTGGCGGCGTCGAGCGGTACCGCCGGGTCGATCCGCACCGCCTGGTGCTCGTGCACCACGGTGTAGTCGGAGAACACGCCGAGGTTGGCGAACGCCGGCATGCGCTCGCCCCGGCTGGTGAACCTTGTGTCGGTCCACCCGGCCCGGTTGCGGCAGTGCGTCGCCAGGCCGCGGGCGCAGGCGTCGCACTGCCCGCAGTGGCCGATGGTGACGAGCACCACGTGGTCGCCGGGCCGCACGCCCGTGACCGCGGGCCCCACCTCCTCGACGACGCCGGCCCCCTCGTGCCCGAGCACCATCGGGGGCGGCAGGGGGATCGTCCCGTCCATCACCGACACGTCGCTGTGGCACAGGCCCGCCCGGTGCACCCGCACCTTGACCTCCCGCGGTCCCGGAGCACGCACCTCGACGTCGTCCCGCACCTCCAGCTCGCCGGTCCACACGATGGCTCTCATCTCAGCGCTCCAGACAATCGAACTGGTTGTAGCTGTGCGGTATATGACCGCATAGCTACAACCAGAATGGATTTCACGGGTCCACCAGCGGGGCGACGTCGCGGCCGACGGCGGCGATCTGGTCGATGTACTCATCGCAGGTGCGGGACGGGATGCGGACGGCGACGTGGTTCACGCCCAGGGCGACCTGCTGGCGGACGGCGGCGGCGACCTTCTCGGGCCCACCCGTGACCGTCCACCGGGGCACCTCGAAGGGCGGCTTGCCGAGGTAGATGCCGACGGTCCCGCTGACGACGAAGGGCCCGTCGCGCCCCGCCTCCTCCCGCAGCCGGCGGAGCGTGGCGATGGCGGTCGCCATGCCCCCGTCGGGCGGCCCCTGCGGCAGCCAGCCGTCACCCAGCCGGGCGGCCCGCCGGAGCGCCGCCGGCGAGGAGCCGCCCACCCAGATCGGCGGGCCGCCGGGTTGGGTGGGGCGGGGACGCTGGCCCACCTCGCCGCCGCCCCACTCGTCGGCCAGGGCGGCCCGGACGGCGGCGATGCGCTCGTCGGTGATCCGGCCCCGCTCGGTGAAGGGGACGCCCAGCGCCCCGAACTCGGCCTCCACGTGACCGGCGCCGACGCCGAGGATCGCCCGCCCGCCGGAGACGGCGTCGAGGGTGGCGAAGGCCTTGGCGGTCTGCAGGGGGTGGCGGTAGGCGAGGACGTAGACGTGCGACAGCAGCCGCACCTGCTCGGTGATCCCGGCCAGCCATCCCAGCGTCGCCACGGTGTCGTACCAGGTCGTGGTCATCCTCGGGGCCAGGTCGCGGGGGATGGCCACGTGATCGCACACCGACACCGAGTAGAACCCGCCGGCGTCGCAGGCGCGGGCCACGGCCGCCAGCTCGGCAGGGCCCGCCGACTCCTCCCACGGCTGGGCGATCAGCGTCGACTGGGCCTGGACCGGCAGCTGCATGGTGAAGCCCAGGAAGCTCGTCACGTCGCTCCGTCACCCCCCTTCGGGCACGAGACTAGAGCTTTCTAGAACATGTTGCATTTTTTCCGGCGGAGGGCCCGTCGAGGTCGAGGAGATAGCCGACCACCGGCGAGGTCGAGGACATAGCGACCGTTACGGTCGGTGATTTCCTCGACCCTCTGGGGCGGCTCGGCTGGGAGGGGCCTCGCGCTCCTCAGCTCGGTGGCGGTGTGTCGTGCACGTTGCGCTCGACGAGGTCGGGGATGTGACGCGCCCCGACGACGAAGTCGTTGTCGTCGTGGAGGACGACATGCCCGTGGTGCGCCGCGGTGGCCGCGATCAGCAGGTCGACGACCGACAGCGCGCCCTGCGCGCCGTGTCGCACCAGCCGGTGCTGCGCAGCCTCGATCCAGTGCCACGCCGACTTCGGGACAGGGGCATCGGGGTAAAGCTCATCGAACATGGCGCTCATCTGCTCGTACTCGTCGAGGTTCCGGGCCGACCGACGGAACTCCGCCCGCTGCGGATGGCACGACCCGACAGCCCCGCTGGTGATGACCTGCGTCCACGCCGACCGCAGGGCGTCGTCGCGCATGACCCGCCACAGGGCGGACGAGTCGATGAGGTGCCGGATCACCCAGCCGGATGCTTGTCGGCTCTGCGGAGGCGCCGCCAGCCCTCGTAGTCCCACCCCTTGGCCTCGATGGCATGCCGCTCCAGGGACTCGACGCGGCGGTGTCGCTCGACGTAGTCCCGCAGCGCCCGGTTCACGGTTCCCTTCTTCGTGGTCTCCCCGGACAGCCGCATGGCGTCGGCGAGCGCCTCGTCGTCGATGTCGATCTGGGTGATGCCCATCGTGCACCCCTCCCGCGCCGTGTACCTATGTTGGTCTTATAGTCAGCACTTGTATCTTACCAACATCATGGGAAGGCGCTCGGGCTCATAGGTCCGCCGCCGCCGTGAGGGCGGCGATGAACGGCTCCCGGTGGCGGGGATCGCAGTGCCGCCGGACCAGCTCCCGCTTGGTCTGATCCGGGTTCGGTCCCGCAAGCACGTCTCGCCCCTCGCCGCACCACAGCGGCATCGGCGATCGACCGTCCCA
>DASQUY010000559.1:0-2617 GCA_035641055.1 Acidimicrobiales bacterium
GGGCGGGCGCCCGCCGCGTCGTCCGGCAGATGGACGGTCGCCGCCGTCCGCAGCGGGCCCGGCAGTCCGCCCACGCCCGTCACGTCGATCTCGATGTCGTAGGAGCGCATCGTCCTCTCCTCGCCTCACGGCTGTGCCTTAGAGTAAACTTATCTCACTATTTGCTGATGGAGGAGCACCATGGCGATCGCCATCACCGACGACCACCGCGAGCTGCAGCGAGTCGCCCGATCGTTCCTGGACCGGCACGACGCCCGTCGAGCGGCCAGGGCGCTGCTCGACGCGCCCGACGACTCGCTCCCGCCGTTCTGGGACGAGCTGGTGAGCCTCGGGTGGCTCGGGCTGCACCTGCCCGAGGAGCACGGCGGCTCGGGCTTCGGCCTGCTGGAGCTGGCGATGGTGCTCGAGGAGCTGGGGCGGGCGGTCGCCCCCGGTCCGTTCCTGCCGACGGTCAGCGCGTCGGCTGTCGTCGCCCTGGCCGGCAACGACGAGCAGCGGCGGCGCCTGCTCCCGCCGTTCGCCTCGGGCGCCCGCCTGGCAGCGGTCGGTCTCGACCGGCCCTTGCGGCGCGAGCCCGACGGCCGGTTGGTGGGCCAGGCGGGTCCGGTGGTGGGCGCAGGCCTCGCCCACGTCCTGCTGCTCGCCGCCGGCGACGACCTCGTCGTGGTCGACGCCGCCGACCCCGGCGTGACCGTCACCGCGCGGGCCAACCTCGACCTGACACGGCGGGCGGGGTGGGTGACCGTGGAGGGGGTGGTGGTCGGCGACGACGCCGTGCTGGCGGGCGCCCGGCCGATCGCCGTGGCCGTCGCCCGCCTGCTGGCGGCCGCCGAGGCGGTGGGCGGCGCCGGGGCGTGCACGGAGATGGCGACCGAGTACGCGAAGCAGCGCGAGCAGTTCGGGCGGCCCATCGGCACGTTCCAGGCGGTAAAGCACCGCTGCGCCGACATGCTCGTCGCTGCCGAGATGGCCACGGCCGCGGTGTGGGACGCGGCCCGCACACCGCCGGACGGCGACGAGCTGTCGCTGACCAGCGCGATCGCCGCGACGCAGGCGTTCCCTGCCTTCCTCCGGAACGCCCAGACAAACATTCAGGTTCACGGGGGCATCGGCTACACCTGGGAGCACGACGGCCACCTGCTCCTCCGCCGGGCGGCAGCCCTGGCCGCCGCCTTCGGCGGAGACGCGGCGGCGGACGACGTCCGCCACCTCGTTGCCTGCGGCGTGCAGCACCGGGCGACGATCGACCTCCCCGCCGAGGCCGAGCAGATCCGGGACGAGGTCCGGGCCGTCGCCGAGCGGCTCCGCTCACTTCCACCCGAGGACCAGCGCCGCGAGCTCATCGACACCGGCTACGTGCAGCCCCACTGGCCGAGGCCGTACGGGCGGGCAGCGGGTGCCGTCGAGCAGCTGGTGATCGACGAGGAGCTTGCCGGCATCGAGCGCCCCAACTACGGCATCGGGACGTGGATCATCCTGACGTTGATCCAACACGGCATCGAGGACCAGGTGAAGCGGTGGGTGCGCCCGAGCCTGGAGGGCGAGCTGGTCTGGTGCCAGCTGTTCAGCGAACCCGAGGCCGGATCCGACGCTGCCGGTGTGCGCACCCGGGCGACGCGCACCGACGGCGGCTGGCTGGTCACCGGCCAGAAGGTCTGGACCAGCGACGCGATGGCCTGTAACCGGGGATTCGGCACCGTCCGCACCAACCCCGACGCGGCCAAGCACGAGGGCATCACCATGATGGTGATCGACATGCACGCCCCCGGCGTAGAGGTCCGACCCCTACGTGACATGACCGGCGACGCCGTGTTCAACGAGGTGTTCCTCGAGTCCGTCTTCGTCCCCGACGACGACGTCGTCGGGCCGGTCGACGGCGGGTGGAAGGTGGCCCGCTCGACCCTCGGCAACGAGCGGATCAGCATCGGCAGCGGCATGTTCGAGCTCTACGGCGACATCGATCTCGACGGCCTGGCCCGGTCGGCCGAGAATGCCGGCGATGCCGCTCGAGAGATCGGTCGGCTGCTGGCCGAGAGGCAGGTCATGGGGGCGCTCAACCTGCGCAGCGCCCAGCGCGCCGTGGCCGGCGGCGAGCCCGGGCCTGAGGGCAACGTGGCCAAGCTGGTGACCGCTGAGCACGCCCAGCACGTCGCCGACCTGGCGCTGCGGCTCGCCGGACCCGGGGCACTGTTCGCGGACGGCGACCAACCGGTCACCTACGCCCTGCTGTTCACCCGCCAGCTCAGCATCGCGGGCGGCACCTCGGAGATCACGAGGAACCAGATCGGCGAGCGAATCCTCGGCCTCCCCCGGGACCCGCTGACCCGCTGATCGGCCGACGCGGTCAGCCGATGGCCGCCTCGATGCGCTCGACCAGCGGCGAGCGCGACGTCCGGCTCGTCGTGTACTCGCGCACGGCGCCTCCGGCGGTGTGGACGATCCGGCCGGTGACGTCGCCGGCCGCCTCGCCGGCCAGGTACGCGACCACCCGGGCCACGTGCCGCGGGTCGAGGTCGAGGGCGGCGGACGACCTGCCGCGGAAGCCCGCGTCGAGGAGGTCGGCGTTCATGCGGGTGCGGGCGCCAGGCGAGATGGCGTTGACCGTGATGCCTTGGCC
>DASQUY010000560.1:0-3599 GCA_035641055.1 Acidimicrobiales bacterium
CGACCACCATGCGTCCCAGCGCGGCCTGCACGGCCACCACGGCCACGGCTCCCACCGCCGACCACAGCACCCCTCGATCGGACCGGGCTCGCCGCCACGCCACCCAGGCGGTGGCCACCACGAGCACGCCGACGATCACCGCCACGACCAGGGCCACGAGGAGCATCGCCGTGAGGAAGTGGGCGATGTTCAACGCCACCACCTTCAGCTCGCCGACCACGACCATGCGACCCAGCCCGGCCTGCACGGCCACGATGGCAACGGCACCCACCGCCGGCCACAACACACCGCGGTCGGACCGGGCTCGACGCCACGCCACCCATGCCGTGGCGAGCACGAGCACGCCGACGATCACAGCCAGCAGCCGGTGCGAGTACTCGATGAGGGCGTGGTATTCCAGCGGTGGAAGGAGCCGCCCGTGACAGCGGGGCCAGTCCGGACATCCCAGGCCCGATCCGGTGGCGCGCACGATGCCGCCGACGGCGACGAGGGCGAGGGTCGACGCCGCCGTTGCCGTCGAGAGTCGTCGGAGCAGGCTCATCGGGGTTCGGTCCGGAACTCTACCGCACGCTTCACGGTATAAAGGGTGGCCCATGATCCGGTCGTCGCTCCCGCGATCGCTCCTCGCCCTGGTCCTGACCGCGTCGGCGTGCGGCGATGGGTCGGCGGAGCCGGATGGTTCGACGACGCCGGACCACATGGTCGTCTCGTTGTGCCGGAGCGAGGCGCGAGCGTCGAACGGGGACCTCGCCGGCGCGGCGGCCGTCTTTCAGGACCAGGTCCACGCCCGGCTGCACACCTTCGTCGAGGAGCTCCAGTCGCGCGACCGGGCGCTGGCCGGGAAGGTGCTCCAGGCCAAGGAGTCGGTGGAGACCGCCTTCGCCGGGGGGAGCAACCCGGAGCTGATCGAATTCCGGATCCTGGCGCTGCGGCTCGAGGTAGAGAAGGCGCTGACCGCCACGGGAGCATCCGTTCCGCCATGCCGCTGAGGGCCGCCGTCGCCGTTCTCCTGCTGACCGCGGCATGCGCCGGCGATTCCGAGCCCACCCCTCCCGCGCAGCGCGGCCGGGGGCTCGTCGCCCAGGTCGCCAGCTACGAGCCGCTGGTCGGTGACGACAACCGCCTCATCGTCGGCCTGCTGACCGAGGACAACCTGTTCGTGAGCGGCGGGACGGCCACGTTCCGGCTCGCCTTCCTCGGCGAACAGGGCGGCGTCCCGCAGGAGGCCGGGCAGGCCGAGGCGACGTTCCTGCCCATCCTCGAGCCGGGGGTGGCCCAGGCGCCGCCGCGTCCGTCGGTGGGGAGCCCGTCGCAGGTCGGGCGGGGCGTGTACTCGGCCGAGGACGTGACGTTCCACGAGCCCGGGGCGTGGCAGGTCGAGGTGGAGGTCGCCATCGACGGGCGGCTCCGCCGGGCCACCGCGGCGTTCACCGTCCTGCCCGAGCCGGTCGTCCCCGCCGTCGGTGAGGAAGCGCCGCGGACGAAGAACCTCACCGTGGACTCGGCGGAGGCGCCGCCGGAGGCCATCGACTCACGCGCCGCCACGGAGGGCGAGATCCCCGATCCCGAGCTGCACGCCACCACGATCGCCAACCTCATCGAGCGGAAGCACCCGTTCCTTGCCGTGTTCGCCACCCCCGTGTTCTGCGTCAGTCGGTTCTGCGGTCCCATCACCGACATGGTCGCCGGTCTCGCCGAGGCCCATCCCGACATCGGGTTCGTCCACGTCGAGATCTGGCGCGACTTCGACAACCAGGTCGTGAACAAGGCCGCCGCGGAATGGGTGCAGACACCGGACGGTGGGCTTACCGAGCCGTGGATCTTCCTCGTCGGCGAGGACGGCCGGATCGTGGCGCGATGGGACAACGTGGCCACGCCGCAGGAGATCGAGCCGCGCCTCCGAGACCTTCCGTCGCCCCAGTGACCAGGGTGTAGGTTCGGGACGATGTCGTCCCTGGCCGCCGAACCGTTCGTCCTCCCGCCGGGGTGCGCCGACATCGCCGCGCAGGTCGAGTCGACGCTTCGTGCGTTCCTGGGCGGGCAGCGCGCGGAGGTCGAGGCGCGGGAGAACACCGTCGGGCCCGCCTTCGACGAGCTGCAGCGCGTCATCGACGCCGGGGGGAAGCGGCTCCGTCCGGTGTTCTGCTGTCTCGGACACCTCGCCGGCGGCGGCCGGCTGGAGGAGCCCATCCTGATGGCCGCTGCCGCGCTGGAGCTCCTGCACACGTTCGCCGTCGTCCACGACGACGTCATGGATCGATCGCGGACCCGTCGCGGCCAGCCGACGACGTGGACTCATCTCGCCGAGGGGCACAGGCGAGCCGGGCTGCGCGGCGACGCCGAGCGGTACGGGATCTCCACGGCCGTCCTCGTCGGCGACCTGGCCATCGCCCTGGCCGACCAGGCCTTCCTGGGATGCGGCTTCCCCGCCGACCGATTGCTCGACGGCATGGAGCGCTACAACCGGATGCGCACCGACATGGTGGCGGGGCAGTTCCTCGACGTGGAGGCGTCCCAGCGCGACGAGCTCCCCGAGGAGCAGGCCCGGCGGATCGCCGTCCTCAAGTCGGGCGTGTACACGGTCGAGGGACCGTTGCACATCGGCGCGGTACTGGCCGGGGGAAGCGACGAGCTGCTCCGGTGCCTCACCGCCTACGGCGTGGCTCTGGGGGAGGCGTTCCAGCTTCGCGACGATGTCCTGGGGCTCGTCGGCGACCCCGGCGTCACAGGGAAGGACCGCGACGCCGATCTCCTCGAGGGGAAGCGAACGGTGCTGGTGGCCCGGGCCATGGTTGCGGCCTCTCCGGAGGACCGGGCCTTCCTGGCCGGCCGGCTGGGCCATGACGACGTGACTCCCGCTGAGGTGGAGCGGATGCGCTCGATCATCGAGAGCTCGGGGGCGCTGGCATCGACGCTCGAGCTCATCGAGGTGCTCAGTGGCAGGGCCCGGTCGGCCCTCGATCCATCCCTGATCGGCGCCGACGTGGCCGTGCTGCTCGACGAGATGGGAGAGGTCCTGGCGGCCCGCCCGCGATAGTTGTGCCGGGTGGTTGCCTCGGGACCCCGCCTGTGCGACAACCTGTTCCGTGAATCTGCTCGACGCTCGCCGCGTCTTCGCCGACCTCCAGGTGGTGGAGGTGGCCACGACCCGCCCGGACGGGAGCCCGCACGTCGTGCCCCTGTGGTTCACCTGGCGCGACGAGGCCATCTACGTCTCCTGCCGGCGCGAGTCGGTCACATGGCGGGCCGTTGAGCGCGACCCGCGCGTCGCCCTGACCTTCCACGTCGGGCAGGCCTGGGACGAGCTGGCGGGCGCCGTCGTGTACGGGCGGGCCGATCCGCTGGCTGCCGACCACCCCGCCCTTCGCGGGGTGATGTCGGACTGGTTCGAGAAGTACCGGGCCCTGCTGGCCGGGGAGGCCTTCCGCCGCTACGCCCGCGACGTGGAGACTCCCGGTATCCTCCGTGTCCGTCCCCACCGCCTGATCTCCTGGGACCACGCCGTCAAGGCGCGGCGCGACGCCGCCAAGCGCGACGCCCGGTAGCCCCGGATTGCGACTCCCACGGCGACGGGAGTAGCATTCGCTTGTGAAGCATTT
>DASQUY010000561.1:0-4486 GCA_035641055.1 Acidimicrobiales bacterium
CGATCGTGTTCTGCGAGACCCGCCAGCTCGCCGAGGTATGGACCTACCGGTACCTCGCCGCCGCCCACACCTGGGCCAGCAGCGAACCCGCCGCCCTCGAGGCCAACGGCTACGGCGCGACCCATTCGGTGGTCGTGGTCGCCTGATCCCGGCGTTCACGGCGCCCGGTCGAAGTAGCCCCCGCAGCCCCACAACCCGCGACCGCCGAGGTCCGCGCCTGGGCGCGCACCAACAACATCCCAGTGCCGGACCGCGGACGTTTGCGGTCCGAGGTGTGGGCCGCCTGGCACGCCGCCCACACCCGCGCCGACCAGAGCAACTGACCCACCTCGGCGGGGCCTGCGCGAACGCGTCACACCCGGCGATTAGCCTCGGGCGGTGGCCAAAGTTCCGCGCCTGATCACCGCCGCCGAGCTCGACGAGATGACACCCGACCAGCGGGCCGCCGCCTTTAACGAGCGCATCATCACCGACCTCGACGACCTCCCCGACGACTTCCGCCAGAAGGTGATCGACACCGCGCACCGCCTCGCCGGCCAGCTCGAGCAACAGCAGCATCGCGGCTGAATGAGCCAGCGCCGGCTGGTCCGCGTCGCGCCCAGCTTCTTCGAGCGGCTCGACGAACTGCTGCCCGCCGAACGGACAGCCGAGGGAGCGCCCTCGACGACCGACTTCCTGCTCCACGAGATCCCCCAGATCATCGACCGGCTCGCGCGGGACTACGAGACCGCGACCACCGTCGTGCCATCACTGCCCGGAGTCCGGGTGCTCGTCGCCGCCGGCTTCCTCGTCCCGTATCTCTCCGTCTACACGACGCTGGCCGCCGACGGCGCGGTCGAGATCATCTCCCTCGACATCGCCGAGCCGCCCGGCTGACCACCCGGTATCGCCGCGGGCCGGCCCCCGGGAGGACCGGACGCGGAGGCGCCGGGCGGCGACGCCCTCTACGTACGGGCCCGGGGTGACACGCGCCGCGCGGCGGCCAGCACATGGGTTGCCGTTCACGAACACGTGTTCGATCATGGTGGGGTGAAGCGCACCGTCGCCGGCCGTGATGGGGCAGTCGCCGCCGAGTGGGCGGCCCGGGTGGCACCCGCCAGCGGGTTGGCGGCCGGGCGGGTGCTGCCGGTGACCGGGCCGCTGGCGGCATTCCTACCGGCCGGCGGGGTCCAGCTGGGGAGCGTGGTGGCGATCGAAGCCTCGCCCGGTGTCACCGGCGCAACATCGCTGGCGTTGGCGCTCGCGGCGGGACCCTGCCAGGCCGGGTCGTGGATCGCGGGCGTGGGCTGGGACGCGCTCGGCGTGGTGGCGGCCGCGGAGGCGGGCGTGGATCTGGAGCGCCTGGTGCTGGTCACCCGCGGGCAGGACCCGGTTCGCCCGGGCACACCGTCCCGGGGCGGGCCGGCGGCGGCGGTGCTGGCCGCGCTGGTCGACGGGGTGGACCTCGTGGTCGTCGGCCCGCGCTCCCGGTTGCGCGCCAGCGAGGCGCGCCGGTTGGTGGCGCGTGCCCGCGAGCGGGGCTGTGTTCTCGTCGGCGTCGGCGGCTCGCTGGCCGCCGAGCAGCCTTCGGTACGGCTCCGGGTCACAGAGGCGGCCTGGGAGGGCCTGGGCGCCGGTTGGGGGCGCCTGCGCCGCCGGCGCCTGGTCGTGGAGGCGACGGGCCGGGGAGCGGCGGCCCGGGCCCGCCGCGGCGAGTTGTGGCTCCCGGCGTCACCGCACGACCCGACGCCCGTCCCACCGCCGGCGACGCCGGTCCGAGATCCCATCCCGCTGCGGGCGGTGTCATGACCAACGGGTCCCGCTCTGTCCGCGTGCTGGTGGTGGTCTGCCCGGACTGGGCGATCGTTGCCGCCGGCGTGGCGTTGGACGTGCCGGCGGCGGTGCTGCGAGCCAACCGCGTGCTGGCGTGCTCGCCGGCCGCCCGGACCGAGGGCGTCGCCGTTGACCAGCGGCGCCGCGACGCCCAGGCCCGCTGCCCGGATCTCGTGGTCCTGAACCACGACCCGGCGGGCGAGGCCCGGGCGTTCGAACCGGTCCTGCAGGCCCTCGAGGCGCTCACGCCCCGCATCGAGATCACGACCCCCGGGTCCTGCGCGTTCGCGACCCGGGGGCCGTCGCGCTACTTCGGCGGCGACCAGGCGCTCGCCGCCCGGGCCGAACAGACAGCGGGCGGTGCCCTGGGGGACCGGGGCCCGGTGCGGGTCGGTGTCGCGGATGGTCCGTTCGCGGCCCGCCTGGCCGCCCAGCGGGCCAGCGCGGGACCGCTGGTGGTGCCCGCCGGCGCCAGCGGCGCCTTTCTGGCACCCCTACCGGTCGCGGTGCTCACCGAGGCACCCGAGCTGGGCGAGCGCCACGACATGGTGGACGTGTTCGGGCGTCTCGGGCTGGCCCGCCTGGGGGATCTGGCGGCGTTGCCGGTCGACGACGTGGTGGGACGCTTCGGCGCCCCAGGCCGGGCGGCGCACCGCCTGGCGTGCGGGCTCGACCCCCGCCCCCCGGCCACCGAACCACCGCCCCCGGATCTCACCGTGGCCCTCGAGCTGGACCCGCCGATCGAACGCGCCGAGGCGGCCGCGTTCGTGGCCCGGGCCGCCGCCGAGGACCTGCTGGCCCGGCTGGCCGAGCGCGGCAGCGCCTGTACCCGCCTGGCGATCGGCGCCGAGACCGAACACGGCGAACGCCACGAACGGGTGTGGCGCACCGACGGCGGCTTTGCCGCCTCGGCGGTGGCCGACCGGCTCCGCTGGCAACTGGACGGTTGGCTGGCCGGCGCCCACCGGCCCACCGGTCCGCTCACCCGCCTGTGGCTGGCCCCCGACGAGGTGGTGCCGGCCGGGGGCCGCCAACTCGCCCTGCCCACCACGGGACCGGGGGCGGTGGACCCAGTGGCGGCGGCCGAGCGGGCCGCCCGGGCGCTGGCCCGGGTGCAAGCCCTCGTCGGCGCCGACGGGGTGCGGGTGCCGGAGTGGCGCGGCGGGCGCGGCCCCGGCGAACGCGTCGCGCTGGTGCCGGCGGCCGCCACCGACCTCACCGGACCCCACCCCGCCGCCCGGGCCGGCTGGGTGGCCGGGCCGTGGCCGGGCCAGATCCCCGCCCCCGCACCCGCCCTGGTGCACCACCCGGCGCCGGCCGCCGAGGTCCTCGACGCCGCCGGCCACCCGCTGGTGGTGAGCGCCCGGGGCGAACTGAGCGCCCCACCCGCCACCATCCGCACCGCCGGCGACGGCGAGACCCCGGTGGATGGCTGGGCGGGGCCATGGCCGTGCGTGGAGCGGTGGTGGGACCCGACCAGCCGCCGGCGCCGGGCCCGGCTCCAGGTGGCGACGACGACAGGGGTCGCCCACCTACTGGTGGCCGAGGGCGGCCGCTGGTGGGTCGAAGCGACCTACGACTGAGGTGGCCGAGGACCGTGGGCTTCAACAACCCCGACATCCCCTGGCGAGACCTCGAGGCCGCCCTGTCCGACCGGCCGCCGGACCGGGCCGAGCACGGCCGGCGCTCGCACGTGCCCGCGGGAGCCAACGGCGGCGACAGCCCGGCGTGGTCACCCCGACGGGCCGCCTACGAGCCCCCCGCCGAACTCCACCGCAGGGCGACGTCGGCCGCGACGCCGTACGCGGAGCTGCACTGCCACTCCAACTTCAGCTTCCTCGACGGGGCCAGCCACCCCGAGACGCTGGTGGAAGAGGCCGCCCGGCTGGGCCTGGACGCGCTGGCGCTCACCGACCACGACGGCCTGTACGGGGCGGTGCGCTTCGCCGAGGCCGCCCGGGCGCTGGGCGTACCGACCGTGTTCGGCGCCGAACTGTCCTTGGAGTTGTCCCGACCCCAGAACGGGGAGGCCGACCCCGAGGGCGCACACCTACTGGTGCTGGCCCGCGACCCGCACGGCTACGCCCGGCTGGCGTCCACACTGAGCAGCGCCCACCTCGCCGGGGGAGAAAAGGGCAAGCCCGACTACTCGCAGACCGACTGGGCGGCGGCCCACGCCGGGCACTGGCTGGTGCTGACCGGATGCCGCAAAGGGACCGTGCCCCCGGGCACTCATCGACCAGGGCCCGGAGGCGGCGGCCCGGGAGCTGGACCGGCTGGTCGACACCTTCGGGCGCCACAACGTGGCGGTCGAGCTGTGGGACCACGGCGACCCGCTGGACTCGGCCCGCAACGACACCCTGGCCGCCCTGGCGGTGCGGGCCGGGGTCGGCATCGTGGCCACCAACAACGTCCACTACGCCACCCCCGCGGCCCAGCCGCTGGCGACGGCGCTCGCCGCGGTGCGGGCCCGGCGCAGCCTCGACGACCTGGCCGGCTGGCTGCCCGCCGCCCCCACCGCCCACCTGCGCTCAGGCGCCGAGCAGGCCCGCCGCTTCGCCCGCTGGCCCGGCGCCGTGGCACTGGCCGCCGAGCTGGCCCGGGCCTGCACCTTCGACCTCTCCCTCGTCGCCCCCCGCCTGCCACCGTTCCCGTGCCCGGGCGGGCGGGACGA
>DASQUY010000562.1:0-4788 GCA_035641055.1 Acidimicrobiales bacterium
CCAACAGCAGGCGATGTCCACCCACGCGGGTGCGCAGATCTCCACCGTCAACGCCGGTCACCTCTCACTCGTCACCCGACCGAACGCCGTCACCAACATCATCGAGACCGCCGTCGACGCCACGACCTGACCCTGCCAGCAGGCCGACCAGCTCGCCGCGGTCCAAGAGGTACGCGGCACGGTGGGGCCCGCCATTTCGAGTTGCTCCGCCAGGTAGTCCACGACCACGGTCGCCCGGGTTCCGCGGTTCGTGGTGACACGAGGGCCCAGAAGTGGGGGTTGACCTGGGAGAACGCGGCTTGTGCGTTTGTGCCGCGTGTGTCCACGCGCGCCGGGGGGTCCTGGGGGGCTGTTTGCCCTGGTCAGCGCGGGTGGAGGTGGGTGGTGCGGGGTGGCGGATCGATCCCGCAGGCCTCAAGAATGCCCATGGCGGTATCGCTGGGCGGGGTGGTCTGGATGACGGTCCCGGCGGCGCCTTGGAGGGTGACGGCGTGCAGGCGGCCGAGCTCGGTGGCGATGCGCCGCCAGGTCGTGCCGCAACGTCGTTCAGCCACACGGACCAGGAGCAGGGCGAGCCAACACAGCAGGACGTGGGCGCGGATGCGGCCTTCGAGGCGGTGCAACACGGGGCGCAGCTCGAGGGTGGACTTGAGGTCGCGGAACCCGCGTTCGGCTTCGAGGAGGTTCTTGTAGCCCAGCGCCACGTCCTCAGCAGACAGGTCCGGGTCGCTGGTGGAGAGCAGGTACTTGCCGTCGAGACGTTCCTCGGCGCGGGTCGCGCCCCGGTCGATCTGTAGGCGGCCGGTGGCGGTCTGGCGGAGGTAGCGGCCCAAGCTCTTGTGGTCCCGGAGCGCGCACTCGGCGCGGCGGTGGGTCTCGTCCCCCGACCGACCTGGCTGCCTTGAGCTCGTTGGGGGTTCGGACACGATCATGACCATCGCGCTGCCGTCGTTGACGCCCGACGTGACGCGGGTTGACACTGATCTAGCGTGCGCGTCGCGAGGGGGCTCCGGTGATGCTGGCTGGCGACGGCAGCCTCGATCCCCAGGGCCCGGTCGCCGAGACTATGGCAGGCCTGTGGTGGCTGATGCTCGGTCTCGGCGTCGTCGTGTACGCCGTCTTCGCCTTCCTGCTCGTGCGAGGGCTGTTCCGGAGGCGGGACGCGACCGACTCGCCACCGGGCGGACCGGCGCCCAAGCGCTTCGACTGGTGGGTCCTCGGCGGCGGCGTTGTGATGCCTGTGGTCGTCCTGACGGTGGTGCTGGGCGGCACGGTGTGGGCGCTGAGGGAGGTGCCGAGCTCGGCGCCGCAGGGAGCGCTCGTCGTCGAGATCGTGGGGCACCAGTGGTGGTGGGAGGTCCGCTACCCCGAGGAGGGCATCACCACCGCCAACGAGCTCCACATCCCGGTCGGCCGGCCCGTCGCGGTGGAGCTCACCTCCGCCGACGTGATCCACAGCTTCTGGGTGCCGGCGCTGGCCGGCAAGCTGGATGCGCTGCCCGACGGCACGAACACGCTGGTCCTCGAGGCCGACGAACCGGGCGAGCACCGCAGCATGTGCGCCGAGTTCTGCGGGTTGCAGCACGCCGAGATGGGGCTGATCGTCGTGGCCGAACCGACGGAGCAGTTCGCGTCGTGGGTGGTCGACCAGCAGGAGCAGGCGGAGGGCCCGGCGGACGAGGCCGGCCGGCGGGGGGAGGATGTCTTCGTGGGCACCGACTGCGCGTCGTGTCACACCGTCCGGGGCACGAGCGCGGACGGCACGGAGGGCCCCGACCTCACCCACGTCGCCAGCCGGCCCACGATCGGCGCCGGCGCCGCACCGAACGCCCCCGAGGACCTCACCGCGTGGGTCACTGATCCCCACACGATCAAGGACGGCGTGCTCATGCCGGCGGCCGACCTCGACGACGAGGAGCTCGAGGCGGTGGTGGCCTACCTGGAGTCCCTCGAGTGACGAGCGAGGAGGGCCCGCCCCGTTCCGGCACCGAGACGCCATCGGTCGACGAGCCCATGACGCGCGAGGAGCTCAATCGCCTGTTCGCCGATCCGCCCGGCCTGCAAGGACAGTTGACGGGCGTCCAGAACGACAAGATCGGCGCCCGTCTCGTGCTCACCGGGTTCTTCTTCCTGCTGCTGGGCGGCAGCTTCGACTCGGTGCTGATGCGCCTCCAGCTCGCCGTCCCCGAGAACGACTTCGTGGGCCCGCAGGTCTACAACGAGCTGTTCACCAACCACGGCACGGTCACGATGTTCCTCGTCATCCTGCCGATCTTCGAGGGCTTCGCCATCCTCCTGCTGCCGCTGCTGCTCGGTACGCGGGAGCTGCCCTTCCCGCGGCTCGGCGCCTTCGGCTACTGGACGCTGCTCTTCGGCGGGCTGCTCTACTACAGCGCCACGCTCTTCCAGCTCGTCCCAGACGCGGGCTGGTTCGCCTACACCCCGCTCAGTGGCCCCGAGTTCTCACCGGACCTGGCGCTGGACTTCTGGGTCCTCGGCCTGGGCACCGCGGAGGTCGGGGCGATCGCCGCGGCCGTCGAGATCATCATTGGCGTTCTCAAGATGCGGGCGCCCGGCATGACGCTCAGCCAGATCCCGCTGTTCGCGTGGGCGGTGCTGGTGATGGCGTTCATGATCATGTTCGCGTTCACGCCACTGATCGTCGGCAGCCTGCTGCTCGAGCTCGATCGGGGCTTCGGCACCGAGTTCTTCAACCCGGGGCAGGGGGGTAGCTCGCTGCTGTGGCAGCACCTGTTCTGGATCTTCGGGCACCCGGAGGTGTACATCCAGTCGGTCCCGGCGGCGGGTGTGGTGTCGATGGTCCTCCCGGCGTTCACCCGGCACCGGATCGTCGGGTACAACTGGCTCGTCGCCGCCGCGGTCGCGATCGGGTTCCTGTCGTTCGGCCTGTGGGCGCACCACATGTTCACCGTCGGGCTGTCGCCGATCATCCTCAGCTTCTTCGCCGGCGCCAGCATGGCCATCGGCGTCCCCACGGGGGTCCAGATCTTCGCCTGGCTCGCCACCATCTGGGAGGGCAGGCCGGTGTGGCGGACACCGCTCCTGTTCGTCGTCGGGTTCCTCGTGATCTTCGTCATCGGCGGAATCACCGGCGTGATGGTCGCCGCGCCGCCTTTCGACATGCAGGCCCACGACTCGCAGTTCGTCGTCGGCCACCTGCACTACGTGCTCATCGGCGGCGTCGCGTTCCCCATCTTCGCCGGCGTCTACTACTGGTTCCCCAAGTTCACCGGGAAGCTGCTCGACGACCGTCTCGGCCGATGGAACTTCTGGCTCCTGTTCATCGGCGTGAACGTGACCTTCTTCCCGATGCACATCGTCGGTCTGCTGGGGATGCCACGGCGGATCTACACCTACGACGACGACCTCGGGTGGGGCATCTACAACCTGATCTCGACCATAGGCGTCGTGTTCTTCATCGTCCCCGGCATCGCCGTGTTCGTGTGGAACGTGGTCCGCAGCCTGCGCCGCGGCGAACCGGCTGGGGCCAACCCCTGGGGCGCCGACACCCTGGAGTGGGCCGTGCCCTCTCCCCCGGACGAGCACGGGTGGACCGTCCTGCCCATCGTGCACAGCCGCCACCCCTTGTGGGACCAGGACGAGCTGCACAAGGGCGACGAGCGTACCGAGCGCTTCGTCCAGGCGCTGGCACAATGGCCGCTGCGGTGGCGGGCGGCGCTCACCGTCGGCACGGCCAACGGGCGACCCCAGGAGGTCTTCCGGGTCGCCGACCCGTCGATCTGGCCGCTCATCACCGCCATCGGGCTCGTCGTCGTGTTCGCCGCCGAGCTGCTGAAGCTCCGCTGGGGCATCGGCGTGGGCGTGGCGGTGATGGTCGCCGCGGTGATCGGCTGGAACTGGCCGAGGGAACCACCGATGACCGTCGAGGAGGAGGACGCCTTCGAGCGCGAGCACGAGGTGCCCGTGAACGCCGGCGGCAGCGTCGTCATCGCGGCCTGGGGCATGGGCCTGATGATCCTGTTCGTCGGGATCGCGTTCGCCAGCCTGCTATTGGGCTACTTCTACCTGCGCCTCGAGAACCCAGAATGGCCCCCCCAAGGCATCGCGGAACCGGACGTCACCTGGGCGATCATCGCCGCGGGGATGGTGGTCCTAAGCGGCAGCATCGCCCGTTGGGGACTGCGCCGCCTGGTGGCCGGCGACCGCGGCGGCTTCGTTACCGGGCTCGCGGGAGGACTGATCGTGGGTGGAGGCGCCGCCATCGTCCAGGTGGTCGACCTCGTCCGACTGGACTTCGGGTGGGCCGGCCACGCCTACGGGTCCATCTTCTTCACCCTGGCCGGATTCGTCCTACTGGTCGGCGTCGCCGTCATGATCATGACGGCGTTGGTGCTGTACTGGGCACTGCAAGGCCTCTACACGCCTCGCCGCCACGCCACGGTCGCCAACGTCGCCAACTTCTGGACCGCGGCAGAGGTCATGTGGATCGTCGGCTTCGGCACCCTCTACCTCGGGCCGCACCTCACATGAGCCGCCCTGACCCCGCGGGCGACGATGCAGCCGTCACGAGCGGGGCAACGACCGGCGTGGGCGGGACGCCGTTCGCCGTGGACCTCGCCGAGGACCGGCGAGACCGGATCGTCTGGGTCGTGTTCCTGGCCGGCCCCGTCACCTGGCTCGCGCACTTCGTGCTCGTGTACCTGGTCGCCGAGGCCGGCTGCACGGGGGGCGGCCCCGGGCTGGAGGCGTTCGACCCCCCCGTGCCCAGGGCGGTGACGCTGGCCGCGACCGTGGTGGGAGCGGTCG
>DASQUY010000563.1:0-3863 GCA_035641055.1 Acidimicrobiales bacterium
CGCGCGTGTCGGATCAGAAGTTGGCGGGGAGGAGCCGGGAGAAGTTCTCGAAGAAGAAGAACAGCATCAACAGGAACAGCGGCAGGCACAGCAGATAGGCCGGCCACCGCTGCCACAGCTTGCCGAGCAGCCATGCCGCCAGCCAGATGCAGGCACAGGCGAAGCCCATGGCGATGGCCGGCCACGCCGGGGCGGACTGGCCGGAGAGGCCGCCGTCGACGGTGCCGGCGTTCTCACCGGGCGACCCGGTGCCCTGGTCACCCTGGCCGGCGGCCTGGCCGTCGTCGGGGATCTCGCCGTCGCCGGCGGCTCGGCCGTCGTCCGGGATGTCGCCCGACGTCCCCTCCGCCGCTGGGTCGGAGGCGGGCGCCGCCGGCCCCGCGAGGGAGGCCACGATGATGATGCGCTGGGCGGCGGAGTACTTCGGGTGGCAGGCGGTGAGGGTCAGGCGGTTGTCGCCGTGGTCGTCGAGGACCTCGACCGCGCCGGGGCTGACGATGAGCTGGTCGCTCACCTCATAGCGGAACGAGCCCTGCACGGTGGTGACCAGGATCTCGTCGCCCGGGTCGAGCTCGTCGACCCGGCCGAACGGCGCCCCGTAGGTGGTCCGGTGCCCAGCGATGGCGGCGTTGCCGGGCTGGCCGGGCAGCGGGGTGTCCGGGTAGTGGCCCGGCCCCTGCTTGAGGTCGTCCAGCGTCACACCCTCGACCACGATCTTGTCGACGCCGATGTCCGGGATGCGGATGCGGGCCATGGCGTCGCCCGCCGCCGGCGGGGGCGGTGGGGGGCCGATGGAGGCGGCTGGCGTGGGGGCGGCGCTGGCCGACTCGCCGGAGGCGGTGGACCCGTCCGAGGTGGTGGAGCCGCCGGAGGCCGTCGACCCGTCGGCGGCGTCGAGGCCGGAGTCGGCCAGGCCTTCTTCGAACTCGCTCTCGAGCGCCCGCTGCGCCTGCGCCTCCCGGAGGCCGGTGCCCCACAGCTGGTAGGCGACGAACAGCAGGATCAGGACGCCGACCGTGATGCAGACGCGCCCAATGGCACCGAGAACCCTCGCCAGCTGCACCGCCCGGAGGGTAGTGCGGCCCCCGGTAGTGGTCTGCGCGGCCCCGTCCCACCCAACTGGCGTGATTGGTGGGCCGCGGAGGCCGTCAGTACCCTCGCGACGTCGTCATGGAGCCAGTGGTCCACCTTCGCGCTGCGGTCGCGCTGCTCGGACGCTTCCCCGCGCTGGCCGGCATCGACCTCGACGTCGCCCGCCGCGAGATCGTCCTGCTCCGGGGCCCGAACGGCGCCGGCAAGACCACGCTGCTGCGCGCCCTGGCCGGTCTGGTGCCGGTCGTGCGGGGCGAGGCCGTCGTGCTCGGTTGCGACCTGCGCCGCGACGCCCGCAGCGTCCGGCCGCGGGTCGGGCTGCTGGGGCACGGCACGGGGCTGTTCGACGACCTGACGGTGGTCGACAACGTGCGCTTCTGGGGGCGGGCCTCCCGGGCCGATGCCGGCGACGTCGCCGCGGCCCTGGCCCTCGTCGGGTTGGACGGTCACCTGCGGGACATCGCCGTCGGCCGCCTGTCGGCGGGTCAGCGGCGCCGCACCTCGCTGGCGTGCCTGCTCGCTCGCCGCCCGGAGCTGTGGCTGCTCGACGAGCCCCACGCCGGCCTGGACCACGAGACCCGCGACCAGCTCGACGAGCTGGTCCGCCGAGCCGTGCAACAGGGCGCCACCGTCGTGCTGGCCTCCCACGAGCTCGACCGGGCGGAGTCCCTGGCCCACCGCACCGTCGAGCTGGTCGGCGGCATGACCGCCCACCCCGACCAGCCCGGTTTTGTTCGCGGAGATGGTCGTCCCAGCGACCAATCCCGCGAACAAAACGCGTCGGCTGGGGAGGTGACCCATGTGGCGTGATGCCGTGCTGGTGGCCGGGCGCGACCTGCGGGTCGAGCGCCGGAGTCGGGTCGCCACCAACCAGGTGGCGCCGTTCTCGCTGCTGGTGCTCGTGCTGTTCGCCTTCGCCCTCGACCCCGACCGCCAGCTCCTGGAGCGGGTGGCGTCGGGCCTGTTCTGGGCCGCCGTCCTGTTCTCGGCGCTGCTCGCCATCGCCCGGAGCGCGGCGATCGACGAGGCCGACGGCGTGCGGGATGCCCTGCGCCTGTCGGGCCTCGAGCCGGGGGGCGTGTTCGTCGGGAAGGCCGCGGCCGTGGCGGTCGTGCTGCTGGCCCTGGAGGTGCTGCTCGGCGTCGGCGTCGTGGTGCTGTACGGCGTCGATCCCGCGGGCGCCGGCCTGCTGGCGCTGACCTGTGTGGCCGCGACGTTGGCCCTGGCCGCCACCGGTACGCTGTACGGCGCCCTGGTCAGCGGCCTGCGGGTGCGCGAGACCCTGCTCCCCCTGTTGCTTCTGCCCACGCTGGCTCCCGTGCTCGTCGGCGCCACCCGCGCCTTCGAGGCGGCGCTGGCGGGCGTGCCCGCCGACGGCTGGCCGTGGGTCGGCCTGCTGTCCGCGTTCGCCGTCGCCTACCTGATCGCCGGGGCCCTCGCCTACGGCTCCCTCCTGGAGGGCTCGTGACCCCCACCACGTCGTCCACCACGTCGTCAGCCAGCTCGACCTCCGCCGCGCGGCCGGAGCCGCCCGGCCCGACCGGGCCGGCGCGCGGCCCCGCCGCCGGCGGTGCGTCCCCGACGAGCCCGGCGCCCCCACACACCGGATCCCGCGGCACCCGCGTGCTGGGCGGGGCGGCGCTCGCCAGCCTGGCGCTGCTCGTCCTGTACGGCCTGGTCGTGAGCCCCGCCGACGCCGAGATGGCCGACTCGGTGCGCCTCATGTACGTGCACGTGCCGGCGGCGACGTTCATGTACGCCGGGTGCGTCATCGCCACGGTCGCCTCGGCCTTCTGGCTCCGGCGGCGCACGCCGGGCTGGGACGCGCTGGCCGGCGCCGGCGCCGAGATCGGCCTCGTCTTCGCCGCGATCACCCTGGGCACCGGATCGCTGTGGGGGCGCCCCACCTGGGGCACCTACTGGACGTGGGACGCCCGCCTGACGTCCACCGCCCTGCTGGCCGCCATGCTGCTGGGCTACCTGGCGCTGCGCCGCCTGGATGTCGACCCGGGCGCCCGCTCGAGCCGGGCGGCGGTGCTCGGGCTCCTGCTCCTGCCCAACGCCATCGTCGTCAACCGCTCGGTGGAGTGGTGGCGGTCGCTCCACCAACAGTCGACGCTGGTGCGGCTCGATCCGACCATCGAGGGGGACATGCTCGTGGCGCTCATGCTCGGGTTCCTCGCCATCGGGCTGGTGTTCTGCTGGCTGCTGGTCCACCGCTTCCGCCTCGGGTGGCTGGAGCACCAGTCCGAGCGGCTGGACCTCGACGCCGCCCTGGCGGCACGGCGCGCCGAAGCGGTGCCGCCCGCCGAGGGGACGTGATCGCCGTGACCCACGTCGGGTACATCGCCGCCGGCTGGGCCGGTACGGCCGCCGTCCTGGGCGCCTATGCCGTGTGGGTGCTACGGCGGGGACGTGCGCTCTCGCGGCGGGTGCCGCCCGAGGAGCGCCGGTGGAGCTGACCCCCCGCACGTTCGACGACACCGGTGACACGGGCGACACGGACGCCGTCGAGGCCGGGGAGGTTGCGACCCGGGCTCGCCCTCGGTCCTGGCGACGCCGCTGGGTGCCGCTGGCGGTGCTGGGGGTCGTGCTGATCGTCCTCGGCGTGCTGGTGTTCAAGGGACTGTCCGACGCGACCATGTACTTCCGCAATGCCGACGAGGCCGTCGCCCAGCGCGAGAGCCTCGGCACCAAGCGGTTCCGCCTGGTGCCGAGGCTCTCGCGCTGGGCGACGGCCTCGTCGGCATTGCGGAAGTACATGGTCGCGT
>DASQUY010000564.1:0-2716 GCA_035641055.1 Acidimicrobiales bacterium
ATCGCCCCGCCGCTGTCCGCCCAGGAAGCCGAGCGGGAGCGCGACGGGCTGGACACCTGGACGATCGGCCGCGGCGACCGCTTCATCCCCAACCTCCGCACCGGGCTGACCGGCCGCCAAGTGCACGACGCCGTGGTCCGCGACCCGGTGACGGTGCCGGACGACCTGCCGCTGGAGCGGCTGGTCAGCGACGTGTTCCTCGTCCGCCACCACGGCGTCTACCCGGTCCGCAACCGCGCCGGCCAGGTCGTCGGGATCATCGCCATGGACGACGTCATCGAGCCGTCACCGCCGCACGGACCAGGCCCGACGCGCTCCGAAACCTGACATGACAACCTCCTCCAGCGGGGGCAGACCATGGCCATGAAGCTGAACCAGCGAGGCTACGAGCACGCGCAACGGCTGATCCGGGACGGGAAGGCCGTGCTCGACGAGCGGGACGACTGGAGCGAGCATCGCCCCTCGTCCCAGGAGGAGAACCAGTTCATCCAGCAGCACGGGCTGGGCGAGTACGGGAGATGGCATCTCGGCATCGACGAGGAGGAGGACCCCGACACCAAGGGGCGATACAAGTTCCCCTACGGCGACTTCCGGGCCGTGCACCGATGCGCCGTGCTCGCCGCCGAGTCCCGGGCCGGCCAGTACCGGCACGCCGACATCGAGCAGGCGGCGGCCCATCTGCATGGCATGCTGCAGGCCCTTCGGGCGGCCCGCTGATGCCGGAGCCGGCGTGGTGGCAGCGCGGCGCCATCTACCAGATCTACCCGCGGTCGTTCGCCGACAGCGACGGCGACGGCGTCGGCGACCTGCCCGGAATCGCAGCGCACCTGGACTACCTGTCGGAGCTCGGCGTGGAGGCGCTGTGGCTGTCACCGATCCAGCCCTCGCCGATGGTCGACTTCGGCTACGACGTGGCCGACTACTGCCAGGTCGACCCCACCTTCGGCACCCTCGCCGACCTCGACCGGCTGATCGCCGACTGCCACGCCCGCGGGATCCGTCTGCTCCTCGACTGGGTGCCCAACCACACCTCCGATCGCCACCCGTGGTTCCTCGCCTCGCAGTGGAGCCGCGACGATCCGAAGCGGGACTGGTACGTGTGGCGCGACGGCCGCGACGGCGGCCCACCCAACAACTGGCGCTCGACCTTCGAGCGCGTCGGCCCCGCCTGGAGCTTCGACCGGCGGACCAGCCAGTGGTACCTGCACTCGTTCACGCCCCAGCAGCCCGACCTCAACTGGGACAACCCCGCGGTCGAGGCGGCCATGCACGAGGTGCTGCGCTTCTGGCTGGACCGCGGTGTGGACGGCTTCCGCATCGACGTGGTGCACAAGATCGCCAAGGACCCGCTGCTGCGCGACAACACCCAGGCCGCCCGTCGCCACGACGAGGACTGGGACACCATCCACGACCGCGTGCGCGGGATCCGCCGGGTCGTCGACGAGTACCCGGACCGGATCATCGTGGGCGAGGTCTACCTGCTGGACCTCCACCGGGTGGTGAGCTACCTCAACACCGGCGACGAGCTGCACCTGGCGCACAACTTCGTCTTCCTCCACCTGCCCTGGAACGCCGAGGCCTTCCGCACCTCGATCGACGACTTCCAGGCCCTGGCGGCCGAGACCACCTGGCCGGCGTGGTTCCTGGCCAACCACGACCACAGCCGGGTGGCCAGCCGCTACGACGATGGCGGCCACGGGCCGGCGCGGGCCCGGGCGGTCGCGCTGATGCTGTACGCCCTGCGCGGCACGCCCTTCATCTACCAGGGCGAGGAGCTCGGGCTGCCCGACGCCGAGATCCCCCCCGGCCGCCTGGTCGACGTGGACGGGCGCGACCCCGAGCGCGCCCCGATCCCCTGGCGGCCGCCGTCGGTGGCGGGGCCCGGGGCCGGCTTCACCACCGGCCAGCCGTGGCTGCCGCTGGTGGCCGACGCCGAGCGGCTGTGCGTGGAGCGCCAGGCCGCCGACCCCCGTACCACCTTATCGCTGGTCCGGGGCCTGGCGGCGTTGCGCCGGCGCACGCCGACCCTGCAGACCGGCACCCAGCGGTGCGTGGAGGCCGGCGCCGACGTGCTGGCCTGGCTCCGCGAGGGTGAGAGCGACCAGTTGCTGGCCGCGGTCAACTTCGCCACCGAACCGGCGCCGCTGCGCCTGGGCCTCGACCTGGCACCGAAGGCGACGCTGGTGGTGTCCACCGACCCGGACCGGATTATCGTGGGCGAGGTCTACCTGCTGGACCTCCACCGGGTGGTGAGCTACCTCAACACCGGCGACGAGCTGCACCTGGCGCACAACTTCGTCTTCCTGCACCTGCCCTGGAGCGCCGAGGCCTTCCGCACCTCGATCGACGACTTCCAGGCCCTGGCGGCCGAGACGACCTGGCCGGCGTGGTTCCTGGCCAACCACGACCACAGCCGGGTGGCCAGCCGCTACGACGATGGCGGCCACGGGCCGGCGCGGGCCCGGGCGGTCGCCCTCATGCTCTACGCCCTGCGCGGCACCCCCTTCGTCTACCAGGGCGAGGAGCTCGGGCTGCCCGACGCCGAGATCCCCCCCGGCCGCCTGGTCGACGTGGACGGACGCGACCCCGAGCGCGCCCCGATCCCCTGGCGGCCGCCGTCGGTGGCGGGGCCCGGGGCCGGCTTCACCACCGGCCAGCCGTGGCTGCCGCTGGTGGCCGACGCCGAGCGGCTGTGCGTGGAGCGCCAGGCCGCCGA
>DASQUY010000565.1:0-2790 GCA_035641055.1 Acidimicrobiales bacterium
CTAGCGTTCCGGGCCAGGTTCACCGCCACGTGCCTTCCGCCGCAACCGACGAGATCCACGAGAGCCGGCTACCGAACGGCATCCCCGTCGTCACCGAGCGCATGCCCGAGGCTCGCTCGGTGACGGTGGGCGTGTGGGTCAGGGTCGGGGGACGGGACGAGCCCGACGAGCTGGCGGGGGCGTCGCACTTCCTCGAGCACCTGCTGTTCAAGGGCACCGCCACGCGCACCGCCCGCCAGATCGCCGAGGCCATCGACGCGGTGGGGGGCGAGATGAACGCCTTCACCAGTCGCGAGCACACCGCCTACTACACGCGGTTGCCGGCCGACCGGCTGCGCCTCGGCCTCGACGTCCTGGGGGACGTGCTGACCGACCCGGCGTTCCGGCCCCACGAGGTCGAGGCCGAGCGTCAGGTGATCCTCGAAGAGCTCCTCATGAACCTCGACGTCCCCGAGGATCACGTGCACACCTTGCTGGCCGAGGCCCTGTTCCCCGGCCACCCGCTGGGGCGCGAGGTGCTCGGCACGCGCGCGTCCGTGGAGCGCGCCACCCGCGACCAGATCGCCGACTTCTTCCGGCACTGGTACCGGCCGCGCAACCTGGCGGTCGTCGCCGCCGGCGATCTCGAGCACGACCGGCTGGTCGAGGCGGTGGCCGGATCGCTCGGGCGGCTCGACGGGGGCGAGCGCCCGGTCCACCGGCCGCCGACGGCGGCCCCGCAGCCGAGTCGTGTCCTGCCAGACGACACCGAACAGGTCCACGTGGCCATGGGATGGCGGGGCGTCGACCACCACGACGACGACCGGTACGCGCTCATGGTCGCCAACCAGGTGCTGGGCGGCGGGATGTCGAGCCGGCTGTTCCAGGAGGTCCGCGAGGAGCGGGGCCTGTGCTACTCGGTCTACTCGTGGGCGTCGACCTACGACGATGCCGGGTCGGCCGGGATCTACGCCGGCACCGCCCCGGCCCGCGCCCGCCAGCTGCGCGAGGTGATCGACGACGAGGTGGCCAAGCTGGTGGCGACCGGGGTCACCGAGAGCGAGCTGAGCGTGGCCAAGGGCTTCATCGAAGGCTCGCTGCTGCTCGGGCTCGAGGACTCGGCGTCGCGCATGGCCCGCCTGGGTCGGAGCCTGATGGCCCGCGACGAGATCGTGACGGTCGACGACCAGCTCGCCCGGATCCGGGCGGTCACGGCCGACGACGTCGGCGCCGCGGCGGCGAGGGTGTACGGGGGCGAGCGGTCCCTGGCGGTCATCGGCCAGGCTCCTGCGAACTGGTCGTAGCTGTACGGCATATGACCGCCTTGAGGGTGCGCCGATAGGCGCACCCGTGGCTCAGCGCAGCGCTCGGCGCCGAAGGCGCCAAGAGTGGGAAGCACGCAGACGCTGCCAAGACGAGGCGGACCTATCCGCTGACGCTCTTGGCTACGACCAGTTCGTTCGGGCTTACCAAGTAGGGTGCCCGGCATGACGGTTCGGGTCGGTGTGTTCGGGGCGGGCGGGCGCATGGGCAGCACCGTCTGCGAGGCCGTGGCCGACGACCCGGAGCTCGACCTCGTCGGCGCGATCGACCCCCACCACGCCGGCCTCGACCTGCGGCACGCCACGAGGGTCGACGTGCCCGACCTCCACATCGACCCCGATCCCACGACGCTGCTCGACGTCGGCGTCGACGTGGTCGTCGACTTCACGACCATCGAGGCGTCGCGGGCCAACCTCACCTGGGCGGCCGAGCACGGCGTCCATGCGGTCGTGGGCACCACCGGGTTCACCGAGGACGACTACGACCGGCTGCGGGCGCTGTTCACCGCCAGCAACTGCGTCATCGCCCCCAACTTCGCCATCGGTGCCGTGCTGATGATGCGCTTCGCCGAGCTGGCGGCGCCGTGGTTCGAGACCGCCGAGATCATCGAGCTGCACCACAACCAGAAGGTCGACGCGCCGTCGGGAACGGCCGTCCTCACGGCCCAGCGCATGGCCGCCGCCTCCGGCGACTGGGGTGAGGATCCCACCCGCACACAGGTCCTCCCCGGCGCTCGGGGCGCCGCGGGTCCCGGGGGCATCCCCGTCCACGCCGTCCGGCTACGCGGCCTGATCGCGCACCAAGAGGTGCTGCTCGGCACGACCGGGCAGTCGCTCAGCATCCGCCACGACAGCTTCGACCGATCGAGCTTCATGCCGGGTGTGCTGCTGGCGATCAAGCAGGTCGGGAAGCGGCCGGGGCTGACCGTCGGCCTCGACGCGCTTATGGGGTTGTAGCCACCGGCTGGGAGGGGCGCGCATGCTGGAGGGACGCAATCTCTGGGACCTCATCGCCCGGCGGGCCGACGAGACGCCCGGCGCCGAGCTGGCGGTGGACGAGCGGGGGCACAGGGTCACGTTCGGCGAGTACCGCGACCGGGCCGAGCGGGCGGCCTCGGGGCTCGCGAGCGCCGAGGGCATCGGCGAGGGCGACGTCGTGTCGTGGATCCAGCCCACCTGGATCGAGGCCATGGTGTTGTTCGGGTCGTTGCGGCGGCTCGGCGTCGTGCAGAACCCGATCCTGCCGATCTACGGCGAGCGCGAGGTGGGCTTCATCGTCCGCCAAGCTGAGCCGGCGCTGCTGGTGGTGCCGTCGGTGTGGCGGGGCACCGACTACGGCTCGCTGGCCCGGACCGTCACCGAGGGGACCAAGACACGCGTGCTGGTCGCCGACCGCTCGCTCCCGGAGGGTGACCCGGCGGCGCTCCCCCCGCCCCCCGGCGACGACACGGCGGGCGATCCCGGCGTGCGGTACGTGTACTACACCTCC
>DASQUY010000566.1:0-2592 GCA_035641055.1 Acidimicrobiales bacterium
CGCCTCGGCGCCACGGCCGTGGTCATGGAGCGCTTCGACCCGACCCTGGCGCTGGAGCTCATCGAGGGCCACCGGGTGACCCACAGCCAGTGGGTCCCGACGATGTTCATCCGCATGTTGAAGCTGCCGGCCGAGGAACGCCAGCGCCACGACGTGTCGTCGCTGAAGGTCGCGGTCCACGCCGCCGCTCCCTGCCCCGTCGCCGTCAAGGAGCAGATGATCGAGTGGTGGGGCCCGATCCTGTACGAGTACTACGCGGGCACCGAGGGCAACGGCTTCGTTGCCTGCAACAGCGAGGAGTGGCTGGCACACAAGGGCACCGTGGGGAAACCGCTGGTCGGCGAGGTCCACATCCTCGACGACGCCGGCGACGAGCTGCCGGCCGGCGAGCCCGGCACGATCTACTTCGGCGGCGGCGCCGAGTTCGCCTACCACAACGACCCTGACAAGACGGCGGCCGCCCGCGATCCCGGCGGCCACGGCTGGACCACGCTGGGCGACGTCGGCTACGTGGACGACGACGGCTACCTGTACCTGACCGACCGCAAGGCGCACATGATCATCACCGGCGGCGTGAACGTGTATCCCCAGGAGGCCGAGAACGTGCTGGCCCTGCACCCGAAGGTGGCCGACGTGGCGGTGCTGGGTGTGCCCAACGACGAGTTCGGGGAGGAGGTCAAGGCGGTGGTCGAGCCGCTGTCGATCGACGACGCCGGCCCCGAGCTCGAGCGCGAGCTCATCGCCTACTGCCGCGAGCACCTGGCGGACGTGAAGTGCCCCCGCTCGGTCGACTTCCGGCCCGAGCTGCCCCGCCACCCCACCGGCAAGCTCTACAAGCGGCTACTGAAGGACGAGTACTGGCAGGGCCACGAGACGCGGATCCTGTGACCCACCGGCACAGCTCCGTTCCGGGTACAGAAGTGGTCGCGGGAGCAGCCATTCCTGTAACCGAGAAGGAGTTACCGGGGCGGCCGGTCGAGGGGCGTGCGGCCGGCGAAGCCGTCCTCGGGCCAGTGCCACCACTCCACGGCGTCCTCGCCGGCCAGCCAGCACAGCCAGTACCACCGGCCGCTCGGGGCGCGCGCCGGGAAGTCGATCAGCCCCCGCTCGACGTCGCGCAGCACGATGGCCTGTGCGGCGAGCTCGTCGATGCACGACTGGATCGGCCGGGGATCCGCCGGAACGACGCCGTGCCCGTTCTGCCGCACGAGGCGGGCGCTGCGGGCGGTCTGCCGCCGGAAGTCGTCCCACGACGACTGTGCCCGTGCAACGACCTCGCTCACCCAGGGGAGGGCGGCGTTGGCCTCGTCGACCGTCCACCAGCGGGAAGGCTCGGCGGACTCGCGGGACATGATCGCAAGCTAACCGGACGTCGCGGGTAGCGTGCCGGCCTCATGGCCGACCCGACGACATCCCCCTTCCCCTTCCTCGACTGGCCCGGGCCGCTGGCCTTCGCCCATCAGGGGGCGCACGTCGGCGGCGGCCCCGGGGAGAACACCATGGCGTCCTTCGAGGCCGCCGTCGCCCTCGGCTACCGCTATCTCGAGACCGACGCCCACGCCACGGCCGACGGGGTTCTCGTCGCCTTCCACGACGACCATCTCGATCGCCTCACCGACCGCACGGGCGCAATCGCTGACCTGCCGTGGGCCGAGGTGCGCACGGCGCGGGTCCGAGGGCGCGACGAGATCCCGCTGCTCGAGGACGTCCTGACCACCTGGCCCGACGTCCGGGTCAACATCGACCCCAAGCACGACGCCGCCGTCGACCCGCTCATCGACCTCGTCGAGCGAACGGGCAGCGTCGACCGGGTGTGCATCGGGGCCTTCTCCGACCAGCGGCTGGCCCGCGTCCGCCGGGCGCTGGGGGATCGCATCTGCACGTCGACGGGTCCCCGCGAGGTCGCTCGCCTGCTGGCGGCGTCACGGGGCCTCCCGCTGGGCAGGCCCTCCGCCGCCTGCGTCCAGGTGCCGGTCAGGCGAAAGGGGGTGACGCTGGTGAACGAGCGGTTCGTCCGCGCCGCCCACCGCCGCGGCCTGCAGGTCCACGTCTGGACGATCAACGACGGCGACGAGATGCACGGGCTGCTCGACCTCGGGGTCGACGGCATCATGACCGACCGGCCCGAGGTCCTGAAGGCGGTCCTGGAGGCACGCGGCGCCTGGATCCAGTGACGCGGCGCGACACTGGTCCTCGTGACCCAGCTGCACACGGCGAGCCCGGGCCGCGAGCCCGCCGGCGAGCCCACCGACGACGAGCTCCGTGCTCTGTACCGCGCGCTCCTCCTGCCGCGTGTGATCGAGGAGAAGATGCTCGCCCTCCTGCGCCGGGGGCAGCTCAGCAAGTGGTTCTCCGGCATCGGCCAGGAGGCCGTCTCCGTGGGGCTCGTGGCCGCGCTGCGGGACGACGACTGGATCCTGCCCGCCCACCGCAACCTCGGCGTCTTCACCGGCCGCGGTCTGGACCTCGAGCGCTTGTTCCGCCAGCTCCTCGGACGGGACGGGCCGCTGACCGGCGGTCGTGACCGGACGTTCCACTTCGGCACCCTGGACCATCACGTGGTCGGCATGATCAGCCACTTGGGCGCCATGG
>DASQUY010000567.1:0-2513 GCA_035641055.1 Acidimicrobiales bacterium
CCGCCAGCGCATCGGCTGCGGTTGACGAGATCGCCGCCGAGTCGTGAGTGGCGCGCTCATCGGGATGAGCAGCACGCGATCGACGCTCGTGGCCGCGAAACCAGATCCGCGCCGGGTCGAGGAAGCTCAAGCCGTGGCGCCCAGCCGTTCCAGGAGGTGGTCGCCGACGCGCAGGGCGTTGGCCATAGCGGTGAGCGCCGGGTTCACGGCGCCGATGCTGGGGAAGAAGCTCGTGTCGACGACGTAGAGGTTGTCGACCTCGTGGGCCCGGCAATCCGCGTCGAGGACCGACGTGGCGGGGTCGGTGCCGAACCGGCACGTCCCGGCCTGGTGGGCGACACCGGCCACCGGGATGTCCGTCCTCATGTAGGCGTGGCGGGGGATCAGGTGGTCGGGGTGCAGGCCCAGGTGGCCGAGCATGGACTTGAGCTGGTCGTAGAGGCGCTCGCTGGCCGCCTTGTTGCCGACCTCGTAGCTGAGCCTGATGCTGCCGTCGGCCTCGAGGGTTACCCGGTTGCGCGATCTCGGGAGGTCCTCGGTCGAGAGCCAGAAGTCGACGGCGTGGGTGGCGATGTCCCGCAGCACCCGCGTCGGTGCGAACTTCGTCTCGATCGGCTTCTCCCCGCGGTACATCTCCTCGGTCGACTTTCCGACCATCTGGATGTTGCCCATCGGGTACTCGAAGTCGTCGGTACCGAAGTAGAAGTCATTGACGCCGAGCGTCTTCTGGAACACGGTGGGGTTCGGCTCGTGCGAGAGGGCGAGCACCGCCTGGCTGTTGTGGAACATGTAGTTGCGCCCGACCTGGTCGGAGCCGTTGGCCAGGCCGTTGGGGTGCTGGTCGCTGGCCGAGGCCAGCAGCAGCTTGGCCGTGTTCGCGGCACCGCAGGAGACGACGACGACGTCAGCACCGAGGATCTCGCGCTCGCCCTCGCGATCGATCTCCACCTCGGTGACGGTGGCACCGGTGGTGTCGGTGCCCAGCCGCACGGCGGTGGCGTTGGTCAGCAGGGTGACGTTCGGCTGCTCGAGCGCCGGGCGCACGCCGTGGACCTCGGCGTCCGACTTGGCGTGCAGCGGGCAGGGGAAGCCGTCGCAGAAGGCGCAGCGGACGCAGGTGCTGTACGGCAGGTTCGCCTCGTCGAGCATCACGCCACACGGGGCGTGGAAGGGGTGGTAGCCGGCGGCGGCGAGGTCGTCGGCGAGCTGCTGGATCCGCGGTTCGTGCGACAGCGCCGGGAACGGGTAGGGGGCGCTGGCGGGAGGCTCGGTGGGGTCCTCACCGCGTGCGCCGTGCACCTGATAGAGCTGCTCGGCGAGCGTGTAGTAGGGCTCCATGTCGTCGTAGGAGATGGGCCATGCGGGCGAGATGCCGTCGTGGTGGCGCAGCTCGCCGAAGTCCTCGCGACGCAGGCGGTAGAGCGCGGCCCCGTAGAGCTTGGTGGCGCCCCCGACGAAGTAGTGGACCTGCGGTTGGAACGCCTTGCCCGTGGCGTCGTACCACGTGTCGGGCGATATGTAGCGGCCGTCGACGAACACGTCCTGCGCCGACCAGTTGTGCGGTTCGCGTGGCAGCCAGTCGCCGCGCTCGAGCAGCAGGATGCGCTTGCCCGACGGGGCGAGGTGCCGGGCCAGCGTGCCGCCGCCGGCACCGGTGCCGATGATGATGATGTCGTAGTGGTCGCGAGGGCTCACGTCATCTCCTTCACGCGCTCGAGCAGGATGATCCGTGCGGCTGCTTCGATCAGCGCTAGGTGGGAGAAGGCCTGCGGGAAGTTGCCGAGGTGGTGGGCGGTGTCGGCGTCGAACTCCTCGGCGTACAGCCCCAGGGGCGAGGCGACGCGCAACAGGCGTTCCATCAGGTCGCGGGCGCGTTGTTCCTCGCCGATGATCGCCAGGGCGGAGACGAGCCAGAACGAGCAGATGAGGAACGTCCCCTCCTTGCCCGACAGGCCGTCGTCGGTCTCGCCGGTGTGGTAGCGGAGTACGAAGCCGTGCTCGGTCAGCTCGTCGGCGATGGCCAGGACGGTGGCGCGCAGGCGCTCGTCGTCGCCGGGCAGGAAGCCGAAGATGGCCGCCAGGAGGGTGGAGGCGTCGAGCGCGTCGGTGTCGTAGTGCTGGCACAGGACGCCCCGGTCGTCGACGCCGTGTTCCAGGATGTCCGCCTTGATCTCCTCCGCGGTGGCGCCCCAGGTCGCCTCCATGTCGGCGTCGCCGCGGATCGCCGCCAGCTTGGCGGCCCGGTCGAGCGCCACCCAGCACATGAGCTTCGAGGAGACGTAGTGCTGGGGCTTGCCACGCGCCTCCCAGATGCCCTGGTCGGGCTCGCGCCACACGGCGGTGGCGCACGTGGCCTGCGTCTGGACGAGCGGCCACAGCCCGCGGGGCAGGCGCTCGCTGCGCCGGGTGTAGAGCAGGATCGAGTCCAGCACGGCGCCGTAGACGTCGTTCTGCCTTTGGCTCCAGGCCCCGTTGCCGATCCGCACGGGGCGGGCGCCGGCGTAGCCGGACAG
>DASQUY010000568.1:0-4798 GCA_035641055.1 Acidimicrobiales bacterium
GGTCCCCGCCCGCATCCCCCGCCAGCCCCGCCGTCACCGCCATCGCCAGGGCCATCGACCCGGTCACCGTCACCGTCGAACCCCGACGCACCCCCTCCGGCAACAGCGACCGGAACGGATCGGACAGCGCCAGCACACGCTCACTGGCCAGGTCCACGCTCCGGTCGAGCTCGGGCATCACCTCCGATGCCGAAGCGGCCGAGGTCGAGACAGCGAACTGATGTACCACTGACCCAGTATCGAACGTCAGTACGGAGCCAGTCAACCGGGTTCAACCGGGAACGTGGCAAGAGGCTCAGCGGACAGCCCCGAGCCTGCCCGAGGTCATGGGTTCCGGATCCGGAACCTATGACCTCATCCTCCCGGTCGTGGAACCAATGACCTCCGGAATCACGGCTGACTTCCCGGCGTTGCGCCGTACGGTGGAACTCGTCGCCCCCGGGAGCTCCTGGTCCCGATGATCGACATCAACCTCGACGTCCTGGCCGATCTGGGAATGTTGGCCTACCTGCTGATCTTCGCCCTGGCGGCGTTCGACGCGGTGTTCCCGGTGCTGCCCAGTGAGTCGGTGGTGATCCTCGGTGCGGTGCTGGCGTCGCAGGGCCGGCTCGACCTCGCACCCCTCATCCTGGCGGCGGCTGCCGGAGCCATCCTCGGCGACCACCTCGCCTACGCCATCGGGCGCTGGACCAACCGGGGCGCGCGGCTACGCCGGCCCACCGGCAAGGCGGCGCGCGTCCAGGCCTGGGTGGCGCAGCAGCTCGCGGTCCGCGGGCCGTCGATCCTGCTGGTCGCCCGGTTCATCCCGGGAGGGCGGACCGCCAGCACGTTCATGAGCGGCCGCCTCGGCCTCCCCCTCACCCGCTTCAGCGTCATCATCATCCTCGCCGGGCCGTTGTGGGCGGGGTTCGGGGGCGCCCTCGGCTACCTCGGCGGTGCCACCTTCCACGATCGAACCCTGCTGGCCACGGGCCTGGGCATCGTCGTCGGTGTGTCACTGGCCGCCCTCGCCGAGCTGGTGCTCACGCGCCGGGGGATCCTGCGGCTGCCGCCCGCCGAGCTGGCGGCCGCCTCGGCGCCGAGCGAACAGACCGACGAGCAGTCGGCAGCCCCGGCGCCGCGGGAATCGGCGCCACGGCCAACCGAAAACGCGTGATCGACCCGCCGCCGGGACGGGCGCGCAACTGGCTCAGGCGCCGACGGCGGCGTGCACCAGGGCGAGCTCGACGAGCGTGACCAGCACGGGGATGACCGAGCGGCCGTCGCGGGCGTCGCAGGCCACCAGGGGCACATGGGCGGGCAGCGCCAACGCCTCCCGCACCGACGCCTGCGGGTAGCGGGGAGCGTCGTCGAAGAGGTTGACCGCCACGACGAAGGGCACCTGCCGGTCCTCGAAGAAGTCGATGGCGGCGAACCCGTCGGCCACCCGGCGCACGTCGACCAGCACCACGGCGCCGACCGCGCCCTGCGCGATGTGGTCCCACATGAACCAGAACCGTTCCTGCCCGGGCGTGCCGAACAGGTAGAGGATCATGTCCTCGTCGATCGTGCGGCGCCCGAAGTCGAGCGCGACGGTCGTGGTGGACTTACCCCGCACGGCCGACAGGTCGTCGACGCCGACCGACAGGTCCGTCATGACCGCCTCGGTGCTCAGGGCCGCGATCTCCGACGCCGCGCCCACGAAGGTGGTCTTCCCGGCACCGAACCCGCCGGCGATCAGGACCTTGACGGGGATGGGCTGGCTCATGTGGTCGTGCCTCCCGCCCCCGCCTGCTGCTTCAGCCCGGCGAGCAGGCGCTCGAGGATCTCGCGTGGCGGCCGGGCGCCGGCGGACGCAGGCTCGTGGACGGTGAGCAACCCGGCGGCGTGCAGGTCGGAGACCAGGACCCCGGCCACGCCGAGGGGGACGCCGAGGTCGGCAGCGATCTCGGCCACTGCGACCGGTCGGTGGCACAGGCGGACGATGCGTGCCTGCTCGAACCGCAGTCGCTCCAGCGCCGCCTGCCCCGCGTCCGTGGTCACGACAACCGACTCCCACGGCAGTTCCCGGCCCGCCGACCGGGTGCGGCCCTGGGTGAGGAGGTAGACGGGTACCACCCGCGGGTCTCCGTGCGGGGTGCTCATGACAGCGGCATCGTGTCCTCGCCTCGGAGCGCCGGGGTCAGGACCTGCCCGATGCGGGTGACCAGGAGGCTCATCTCGTAGCCGATGAGCCCGATGTCGCACTCCGGGCCGCACATCAGCGCCAGCGACGAGCCGTCGCTGACGGTGGTCACGAACAGGTAGCCGCCCTCCATCTCCACGATCACCTGCTGGACCGAGCCCCCGCCGACGCACCGGGCGGCGCCGGTCGTCAGGCTGGACAGGCCGGACGTGACGGCCGCCAGCTGGTCGGCGGTGTCCTTGGCGATGCCCGCCGAGTGGGCCATCACCAGCCCGTCGGTGGTGACCACCAGGGCACTGGTCACGCCCGGGATGCGGTCGACGAAGGCACCGATCAGCCAGTCCAGCTCGCCGCCGCGGCTGGGCCTCACGGCGACGGCTCCGGACCATTGCGCCTCTCCTCGGTCGCCTCCCGCCCGGCGCGCTGGGCTGCCTGGAAGCGGGAGAGGGGGTTCTCACCAGGGTCCTGTCCCGGGGAGCGCCGCAGCGCCGGGGCGAGGCTGGCCCCCGGGATGCGGCGGGTGAGGCCGTCGGCGGTCGTCGGTGGGCGTGGCTCGTCCTCGATGACCCGCGGCGAGGGTGGCCGTGGAGGCTTGTCCGGAGGCGCCGTGTCCGGAAGCGGCGTGTCCGAGGGCGGCGTGACGTCGACCGCGACCGACGCCGTCACCGCCGCCGGGGCCGGCACGCCGGGGAGCGGAGGCAGCGCCTGTGGGGGAGCGACGCCGGCGACGGTCGCCGTCCCCGGCTCCCACGGCCGCCGCTCGCCGACCACGCCGTCGGGCAGCGTGACCAGAGCGGTGACGCCGCCGCCGGGCGTATGCGCCAGCCTCACCCGCAGCCCGAGGCGCTGGGCCAGGCGGCTCACGACGTGGAAGCCCAGCGTGGATCGACGCGGATCCACGTCGGGCGGCTCGGCCAGCAGCTCGTTGGCGGCGCTCAGGTCGGCATCGGACATGCCGATGCCCATGTCCTCGATGCTCAGCGCGAACGCCGCGCCCTGCGCCGGCTCCGTGGGCTCGCCGGGCACCAGGTGCGTCCGCACCCGGACCTCGTATGTCGGCGGCGAGAACACGGTGGCGTTCTCGATCAGCTCGGCGAGCAGATGGGACAGGTCCGCGACCGAGCCGCCCGCCACGTCCAGGTAGTCGGTCACGAGCACCTCGACGCGGCTGTAGTCCTCGACCTCGGCGGCGGCGGCCCGCACCACCTCGGAGAGGGCGACGGGCTGGCCCCAGAGCCGGGGCGGCTCGTCGCCCGACAGCACGATCAGGGACTCGGCGTTGCGCCGGATGCGAGTGGCGAGGTGGTCGAGCCGGAAGAGCTCGGCCATGGTCGCGGGGTCGGTCTCCCGCTGTTCCAGCTCGGCGACGACGTCCAACTGCCGGTCGAGTAGGGACTGGTTGCGCCGGGCGAGGTTGATGAGGAGCTCGGAGATCGTCTGACGTTGCGCCGCCTCGGCCTGGGCGGCGGCGACCTGGGACGCCGCCAGCTCGGAGGCGAGGGCGGCGCTGCGTTGCTGCTCGAGCTCGGTGTTCTTCCAGAAGATGATGAGGCCGACGCACGCCGCCAGCACCGCGACGCCGTGGATGCACGCCCACAGCCACGGCCTGTTCAGGGCCGCGTAATGGTTGTACATGCTGTCGCTGGACCAGGCGTTGCCGACGCCGTGCGACAGCACGACGAACGCCACGTTCCAGGCGAACGGCACCCAGTCCTGATAGAGCGCGATGAAGCCCAGGAGGATGAAGAAGTGGAAGTGGGCCTCGATGGTGCCGCGGGACAGGTGGACCAGCAGGGACGAGCAGAAGACGAGCCCGGCCGTCGCGAAGAAGGCGGCGAATCGTCGGTTGCGGGACAAGCGGGCGAAGACGAGCAGGGCGGCCGGCACCGCGACCTCGAGCGTCACGTGCCAGAGGTCGAAGCCCTGCCACAGCCCGAAGGCCCAGAGGGGCAGGATGTGCAGCCCCAGGATCCAGCAGAGCAGGTTGTGCCGCCGGTTGAACGTCTCGGCGTCGAGGGTGTTGCCCCGCGGCAGGTAGTCGATCGCCGTCCGCAGGGTGCGACGGACGACGCTGTCCCCGGGGTGGCCGACGTCCGGCGACCGCCTGAGGTGAGCGGGATCGCCCCAGCCTCGATCCTCCATGGGTGTCCTTCCTAGTCCATCGCCGGCCCGGCTAGCAATCGGTCGAACACTTTCCGTGCTCGTCCGTCCCGTTGTTAGCAGCATGTTCGCGGAGAGCTGGGCCTCCAACGGTCGCCTGCCTACGTTCCGTGCTGAAGCCGGTACCGGCGGGCCCGAGGCTACTGTCCACCCATGAGCGACAGCGCCCTCGAGACGACCGACCGGCTCTGGAACGGCGAGGTCACCGTCGAGCAGGTGGGTCAGCTGGCCCTCGCCGGCGACCTCGAGGAGGTGGCCCCCGGCGTCGCCTTCATCCCCTCCTTCGGCAACGTGACCGGCGTCGTCTCGGGCACGTCCCTGGTGCTCGTCGACACCGGCAGCGAGTTCCTCGCCCGCACCAACTACGACAAGATGCGCGCCTGGACCGACCTTCCGGTCGAGGCCGCCATCTACACGCACGGGCACGTCGACCACGTCCTCGGCCTCGGCCCCTTCGAGGACGAGGCGGACACG
>DASQUY010000569.1:0-2162 GCA_035641055.1 Acidimicrobiales bacterium
CCGCCGAGCCGGCCACGACATCGGGCGCACCGTCGCCGTCGTCGTCGACGGGCCACAGCTCGATGGTCGTCCGGTCGCCCATGCGCCCGAGCGAGCGTTCCGCGTCGCGAGCCAGCCCCCGCAGCTCGGCATCGGTCGCCACCCCGTTGGCGGCACGGGAGGCGGCATCGTCGAGCACCCCGCGCACGACCGACGTGGCGTACAGCCCATAGAGGACCTGCACCGCCAGCAGCAGGAACAAGATGAACGCCAGGAAGCCGGCAGCCGAGGGCACCAGGCCCACGGCCAAGTCGTCCCGGACCATCCGCCGACAGTGCTCAGCCGCCAATCTGCTCGATCTGCTCGTTGGTTTTCTGCTCGGTGGTCTCCCACATCGTCCTGAAGCCGACCCACATGAGGGCGCCCAGGAAGGCCATGATCAGCACGGCCAGGGCGGCCGAGATGACCCCTTCCCCGCGATCGTCGCGGCGGGCCTTCGTGACGTTGGACGGTGACATGACGATGCCTCCTTTCTTCGCACGGCTCCTCACGAGTTGGCGAAGAGCCTGAGGGCGTCGACGAACGGCACGGCGAGGAAGATCGCCCCGGGCACCAGGGCGGCGACGGTCACGGGGATCCACACCTGCTGGCCACGTCGCTCGATGGTCTCGATCAGCTCGCGGTGGACGTCGCGGCGGATCGCTCGGGCCTCCTCACCGATCAGACGCCCCAGGTCGCCCGACTGACGGTTGAGGGCCAGGACCCCGACCACGCGCCGGAGTGCGTCCACGTCAGCCACGTGCGCCCACTCGGACAGTGCCTCGGCCTCCGACAGCCCCTGGCGGATGCGCCCCACCACACGCCGCAGGTCACGTCCACAGGCACCCTTGCCCCGTTCGGCCAGGCGGGCCAGACCGGCTCCCAAGGAATAGCCGGCCGACAGCAGCATGCCGAGCTGCTCGGCCACGACGGGCAGCTCCCGGACGATGCGCCGCTGCCACGCCTGCGAGGCGGACGCCAGGCGCTGCTCGACGGCCAGGCAGCCGATCAGCGGTCCGCTGACGACCAGCAGCAGCGCGGCAGCACCCGCCTGACGGGTGGCCAGAGCCAGGGTTGCCCCGCCCACGAGGCCGACCGCCGTCCACGCCAGCTGGCGCAGCCGGAAGGCCGAGACATCCAGCGGTGAGTGGATCCGCTCCAGCCGCACGGCCAACGGCTCGGTCACGCCGACCGCCCACGCCACCCGGTCGCCGACCGCCTGGGCCAGCGGCCCGATCACCTGCCCGAAGGTGTCGGCCGACAACCCGCGGCGCCGGTCCACCGCCGAGCCGCCGGGCACGTACGGCGCCAGCCGGTCGGCGAGCGGTCGGCGGCGGAACCACCGCACGTGGCTCAGCAGCAGCGTCGCCCCGCCGAACAAGGCCAGGACCGCCGTGGCCAGGAGCTGCGTCTCACTCATAGAACACCCGTGGCTCCTCGGGCAGCTTCAGCAGGCGGCCAGCCCAGACCCAGCACACCGCCACGGCGACGATCCCGATGACGACCAGCGTCTGGCCCGACGGCGTGGCGTAGGCCGCCCGCCCGTTGCCGACCGACATGCCCACCAGCGCCATGCCCAGCGGCACGAGCAGCACGAAGCGGCGGGCGAACCGCACGCCCGCCTGCTTCGACCTCGCGTCCTTGCGGCCCTGCACGTCGAGCACGCGGTCCTCGATGAGCGCCTCGAGCCGGCGCTCGAGGTCGCCGCCACCGACCTCGTGCGCCACGAGCAACGTCTCGCAGGCGGCGTCGGCGGTGGGGTCGGCCAAGCCGTCCTTGAGCACCGCCACCGTCCGCTCGAAATCGGTGGACAGCAGCCACTCGCGCTGGGCAGCGGCGAAGGCGGGTCGCAGGCTGGCGGGCGCATGCTCGCCCGCCTCGAACAGCGCTTGCGGCACCGACCGCCCCAGGCCCGAGGTCCGGATGCGGATCTCCTCGATGATCCGCGGCCAGGCCTCCTGGGCGGTCGCCCGCAGACGCTGGCGACGGGCCCGGTACGAGGCCAGGGGGGCGACCCCGACGCACGTCGCCAGCACCAGCGCCGGCACGACCCCGCCGAACAACGCCACTCCGACGACCGCCCCCAGGACGAACAGCCCGGCGGTGACGAGCCCCACCTCGCGCGCGCCCGCGTCGCCGAGGCC
>DASQUY010000570.1:0-2124 GCA_035641055.1 Acidimicrobiales bacterium
GGCGTGAACGGCGGGCCCGCCGCCAGTGGCGCCCCCACCACACGACGAGGAACAGGCCAGCACCGATCGCCAGCGCGAAGCCGACGCCGGTGATCGCGGTCGAGCGGATGTCGAACGTGGTCTGGTCGAGCATGACCGTCCCATCGGGGCTGGTCACCGTGATGCCCAGGGGGAACGCACCCGACGTCCGGATGCGCACCGGCACCTCGAGGCGCGTGACGCCCGGTTGGAGCTCCTGGGTGATCACGTCACCGTCCAGGAACTCGAGCTGGCCGCTCGCGAGCTCCACCCGCACGGTGAGCGGGCCGTCGGAGTTGTTGGTGATGTTGACGGGGATCGTGCTCGTGCGGGAGGTCAGCGTGATGCGGAACTCGTCGGGGAGATCAACGGCGTCCTCCAGCGAGCCGAGCGTGGAGGTCACCCGTTCGACGTAGGCCGGGCGCTGATTGTTGGGAGTGGCGCTGGCGGTGGCGAGGAGCAGCGAGCGCTGCAGCGAGTCGGCCTCGTCCCGGCTGTCCACCATGCCCTGGACGCCGCCGATGTCGCGGCGCGCCTGGCCCAGGGGCGCGGCGATGGTGCCGAGGTCGTCGGTGATCTCGTGCCCGGTGAGGTCGGCGGTGGTCGGTCCGTCCGGGTCGGGCGCAATGTCGTCGAAGACCTCGTCCAACGGCACCGCCCGCACCGCCTGTCCGTGGGTCAGAGCCCGCAACGCCTCGGCGACGACCTCAGGGTCGATCTCGTCGTCGGGCGGGAGGTGCACGACCACGGCCCGGGGTGTCGTGGGTCGCTGGAACCACATGGTCGCCAGTTCGGCCAGGAACCGCTGGGCGCCGAGCACCCCACCCTCGCCCGTCAGGTGGGCGCCCAGCTCGGCGTCGCTGACCATGGTGAGTGGGCCGCCGCCGTCGAGGGTCACAGGGGCGTCGGGAACCGGTCCTGCCAGCGACGTCGGCAGCTCCCCCACGGCGCTCGGAGGGACCAGGGCGCGGTCGGTGCCGAGCTCGACGGCGGATCGAGCGGCCTCGGCACCCAGGGTGGGACCGGACAGCCAGATGCCCGAGGTGGGATCGCGGCCGAACACGTCGCGCACGACGTCGGCGCCCGCTCGGGCCTGCTCGTCCGCCTCGGCCTCGAGGCCACTGCTGCCCAGGGCGGCGAGGTCGATGTCGCTGTAGGGGCGAGCCAGCACGGGACGATCGCCGGTGGCGTCGACGAGGGCGGTCAGCGCCGACGACTGCTGCCCGTCCTGCGCCGCGAGTGCATCGAGGGTCTCGGGGACGGGAGCGAGGGTGAGCAACACCTCCGGAGCCCGGGCCAGCAGGTCGACGCGCTCTTCGATCCGGGCCATCGTCGGCGGGGACATCGGGACCGTGGTCCCGTCCGGCTGGTGCGCTGGCGGCCCACCGATGTCGACGACGACCGAGACGGCGATCGGCGAGCTGCCCGACACCCGGGGGTCATCGAGGCCAGGGAGGTAGGTGAGGTGCGTGAGGAGGCTGGCCAGCTCGGCTCCCTCGGCGTCGACCAGGAGCACTTCGACGGGGTAGACGCCGATGCTTGGCAGGAACTGGCCGCCGTCGCCGACCATGAATCCGATGTTGGCGGGGCCGTTCGTGCTCAGTTCGGCGAGCGGTCGAGGCTCGGGCGTCGCGACGACAGCGCCGAGCTCGCCGTCGAGGCTCTCGTGGAAGTCGCCGCGGGTCTCGAGGTGCTCGTGGACGACGAGCTGGAGGCTGGCGCCGGCGGGGGCGCCGGTCACGTCGACACTCACCCGGAACTCGTCGCCGTCCCGCAGCCAGGTGGTCTGCTCGACGAGCCGGATCGCCGGGGCGGGCTGTCTCGCTGGCGACCCGGCCTCGGCGGCGGGTGCGCCGGGAACTGCCCCGGCGGCGACCGCGCCGGCGACAAGCACGAGTGCCAGCGGTGCTCTCATCGGTGCTCTGCGGTGCCCCGCAGCTCGATGCGCAGCACCCGGAGGCCGCCAGGTTGCAGCACGAACCCGGTGCGCTGGTAGAGCCGGAGCGAACGATCGTTGCCCTGCTGGGTGTTGACGAGAGCGTCGCGGGCGCCCCAGCGGCGCAGCCAGCGCAGGCCGTCGAGCAGCAGCGCGGTGCCGACTCCCTG
>DASQUY010000571.1:0-7540 GCA_035641055.1 Acidimicrobiales bacterium
GGGAAGGCGCGCCGGCAGCTCGCTCGGTTCCACCAGGTGAGCCTGACCCGAGACCTCCTGGACGCGGCCGCGACCCTGGCGCCCGAGACGCTGCTACGCAGCCTCGATGCGATCCACGTCGCGTCGGCGCAGCTCGCGGACCTGCGGGCCCTCGTGACCTACGACGAGCGGATGGTCTCCGCTGCTCGGGCCGCCGGCATCGAGACCGCGGCGCCGAGCTGACCGGCACCCGAGGTCATGAGTTCCATCGACACGAGGCTGAGGCCATGAGTTCCACAATCGGAACCCATGGCCTCAGCCTCTCCCCAGCGGAACCTATGACCTCGACCGGGCTTACAGGTCGTAGTAGAGCGCGAACTCCCAGGGGTGGGGGCGGAGGCGCAGGGCGTCCACCTCGTTCTCGCGCTTGTACGACAGCCACGTCTCGATGAGGTCGTCGGTGAACACGCCACCCGCCTTGAGGAAGGCGCTGTCCTCCTCGAGGGCGTCGAGCACGGCGTCGAGCGACCCGGGCACCTGCGGCACCTTCTCGAGCTCGTCCGGCGGGAGGTCGTAGAGGTCCTTGTCCAGGGGGGCGGGGGGCTCGATGCGGTTCTGGATGCCGTCGATGCCCGCCATGACCATGGCCGAGAACGCCAGGTAGGGGTTGCACGACGGGTCGGGGCACCGGAACTCCAGCCGCTTGGCCTTCGGGCTCTGGCTGTAGAGCGGGATCCGCACCGCTGCCGACCGGTTGCGCTGGCTGTACACGAGGTTGACCGGCGCCTCGAACCCGGGCACCAGCCGCTTGTAGCTGTTGGTCGTCGGGTTGGAGAACGCCAGGATCGCCGGGGCGTGGGTCAGCAGCCCGCCGATGTACCACCTCCCGACGTCGCTGATCCCCGCGTAGCCGGTCTCGTCGTAGAACAGTGGCTCGCCGCCCTTCCACAGCGACTGGTGCGTGTGCATGCCGGACCCGTTGTCCTGGAACACGGGCTTGGGCATGAACGTCGCCGTCTTGCCGTGCTGACGGGCCACGTTCTTCACCACGTACTTGTAGAGCATGAGCTTGTCGGCCATGCGCAGCAGGCTGTCGAAGCGCATGTCGATCTCGGCCTGCCCGGCGGTGCCGACCTCGTGGTGGTGGATCTCGATTTCCACGCCGACCTTCTCGAGCGTGAGGATCATCTCCGAGCGCAGGTCCTGGAAGTGGTCCATCGGAGCGACCGGGAAGTAGCCCTGCTTGTACCGGGGCTTGTACCCGAGGTTGGGTCCCTCGTCGCGACCGGTGTTCCAAGCGGCCTCGATCGACTCGAGGTAGTAGTAGCCCTCGTGCTCGTTCTGGTCGAAGCGGATGTCATCGAAGACGAAGAACTCCGCCTCGGGGCCCACGTAGCAGGTGTCGGCGATGCCCGTGGAGCGCAGGAACTCCTCGGCCTTGCGCGCCACGTAGCGGGGGTCGCGGCTGTACGACTCCCCGGTCACCGGGTCGAGCACGTAGCAGTTGAGGTTGAGCGTCTTGTGCTGCGTGAATGGATCGACGAGGGCGGTGCTCGGGTCGGGGATCAGGATCATGTCCGATTCCTGGATCTCCTGGAACCCCCGGATCGACGAGCCGTCGAAGCCGACGCCCTCCTCGAACACGCCGGCCTGCAGCTCCTTGGCCGGCATGGAGAAGTGCTGCATCAGCCCCGGGAGGTCACAGAAGCGCAGGTCGACGATCTCGACGCCCTCGTCGCCGATCAGTTGCAGGACGTCGTCAGGGGTGCGTTCTTCCACGATCGCTCCTTAGAACATCAGCGGACACGTCACGTCCTCGCGGGTGGCCTCCGCGTTGCTCCCCGCTCTTGGCGCCTTCGGCGCCGGGCCGCTCGGGCCACGGCCAAGGGTGACTTCTGGTTGTCGGTGCATTCGCTCGGCCTCTGCATGATCTGGCAGAGCCCGCACGCTAGCCCGCGAGGGCCGCGCAGCAAGTCTCCACGATGAGCCGGGTCACGACGTACGGATCGCAGTTGGCGTTGGGGCGGCGATCCTCGATGTAGCCCTTCTTGTCGAGGGCGACCTGCCACGGGATGCGCACCGAGGCGCCCCGGTCGGACACCCCCGAGCTGAACTCGTCCCACGGCGCCGTCTCGTGCGCCCCGGTCAGGCGCTGCTCGATGCCGGCGCCGTAGCCGGCGATGTGCTCGGCCTGCCGCTTCCCCAGCGCCTCGACCGCCGTGACCACGGCGTCGTAGCCGTCACGCATGGCGGCGGTCGAGAAGTTGGTGTGGGCGCCGGCGCCGTTCCAGTCGCCGGGGGCCGGCTTGGGGTTGAGCGTCGCCGCCACCCCGAAGTCCTCGGCCACGCGGTAGAGCAGCCAGCGGGCCAGCCACAGCTCGTCGCCCACCTGGGGCGGCGCCAGCGGGCCGATCTGGAACTCCCACTGGCCCGGCATCACCTCGGCGTTGATGCCCGAGACATGCAGCCCCGCCGCCAGGCAGGCGTCGAGGTGCGCCTCGACGATGTCGCGACCGAAGACCTCGTCGGCCCCCACGCCGCAGTAGTAGCCACCCTGGGGGGCGGGAAAGCCGGTGGGCGGGAACCCGTAGGGCCGCCCCTCCTTGAAGAACGTGTATTCCTGCTCGATGCCGAAGACCGGCTCGTGGTCCTTGAACTTGCTGGCGACCTCGGCGCAGGCGGCCCGCGTGTTGGTGGGGTGCGGTGTCATGTCGGTGTCGAGGACCTCGCACAGCACCAGCACGTTGTCCCCGCCGCGCACGGGGTCCGGGCACGAGAAGACGGGCTGAAGGACGCAGTCGGACTGGTCGCCCGGCGCCTGGTTGGTGCTCGACCCGTCGAAGCCCCACAAGGGGAGGTCGGCGCCGTCGGCGAGGATCTTGGTCTTGGAGCGCAGCTTGGCGGTGGGCTCCGTGCCGTCGATCCAGATGTACTCGGCCTTGGTGGGCATCGGGGAGGGTCCTCCGGCGTCGAAGGTAGGGTCGGATTTCGCCGCGGAACGCTGGCAGCGCGCCGTTTCCCGCCTGTTGCCCGAATGTGAACGCACTGTGAACCGGGAAACCCCAGCTTGCGGCTGTGGCCGTCACCCCGCAGGATTCTCCTATGGACAGCACCGAACGCCAGCGTGAGTACGTACTCCGCACGGTCGAAGAGCGCGGCGTCCGCATGATCCGGCTGTGGTTCACCGACGTCCTGGGCCAGCTGAAGTCGTTCGCGATCTCCCCGGTCGAGCTCGAGGGCGCCTTCGACGAGGGAATGCGCTTCGACGGCTCGTCCATCGACGGCTTCTCCCGCGTGCAGGAGTCCGACGTGCTGGCCAAGCCCGACCCGAACAGCTTCGAGATCCTGCCCTGGGCCGACGGGCTGGGCACCTCTGCCCGCATGTTCTGCGACATCGTCAACCTCGACGGCACCCCCTTCGAGGGCGATCCCCGGCAAGTGCTGCGCCGCAACCTCGACTCCGCCCGCGAGCGGGGCTTCAGCTTCTACGCCGGGCCGGAGATGGAGTTCTTCTACTTCGCCGACGGTGATCCGAGCCGGCAGCCCAAGCCGCTCGACCAGGCGTCGTACTTCGACCTCACGACCGCCGACGTGGCCACCGACCTGCGCCAGCGGACCATCCACACGCTCGAGGCCATGGGGATCCCGGTCGAGTACAGCCACCACGAGGACGCCCCCAGCCAGCACGAGATAGACCTGCGCTACACCGACGCCCTCACCATGGCCGACAACATCATGACCTTCCGCCTGGTCGTGAAGGAGGTGGCGCTGGAAGCGGGCGTGCACGCCACGTTCATGCCCAAGCCGCTCGTCGGCGTGCAGGGCTCGGGCATGCACACCCACTTCTCGCTGTTCGAGGGCGACGCCAACGCCTTCTACGACGCCGGCGACCAGCGCAACCTCTCCAAGGTGGCGCGGGGGTTCATCGCCGGCCTGCTCACCCACGCCAAGGAGATCACCGCCGTCACCAACCAGTGGGTCAACTCGTACAAGCGGCTCGTGGTCGGCTACGAGGCGCCGATCTACATCTCGTGGGCCCGGAACAACCGGTCGGTCGTCGTCAACCTGCCGCCGATCAAGAAGGGCAAGAGCTCCAGCGCCCGCCTGGAGTACCGGGCGCCGGACCCGGCGTGCAACCCCTACCTGGCGTTCTCGGTGGTGCTGGCGGCGGGGCTCAAGGGGGTCGAGGAGAGCTACCCGCTGGCGGACGAGACCGCGGTCAACCTCTACGAGCTCACGCCCGAGGAGCGGCTGGCCGAGAACATCGACACCGTGCCCCAGTCGCTGGCCGACGCCTTGGACGCCATGGAGGCTTCGGAGCTGGTGGCCGGGGCGCTGGGCGAGCACGTCTTCGAGTGGTTCATCCGCAACAAGCGCAAGGAGTGGATGGACTACAAGACGCAGGTCACGCAGTTCGAGCTCGATCGGTACCTCACGCGCCTGTGATCCGGCACGAACCGCCCATGGAGCCGCTGCTGCTGTACCCCGATCCGGTGCCGCCCGAGCTGGCCCAGGCCCTCGACCTGGCCGGCTACCCGTGGAAGGCCGTGGCCGACGAGCGCTCGGCGGCACGGGCCGAGCCCGAGGATGGCTGGGCGGGTGCGCTGGTGGTGGCCGCCATCGATCCCGACGGCGCGTTCACCCTCTGCCGGGGTCTGCGCAAGCGCGACCTGCCGCTGGAGCCTCTGCTGTTGCTGGTGTCGGGGGCACAACTCGCCGACCTCGAGCTGCGCGAGGACCTGTTCGACGACTTCTGCCTCTATCCGTTCCAGCCGCTCGAGCTCGAGGCCCGGCTCAAGCACCTGTTCTGGCGGACCGGACAGGGCACCCGCCCCGAGCTGGTCGAGTACGGGCCGCTGCTGCTCAACCTCGAGACCTACCAGGCGGCCATCGAAGGGCACCCGCTCGACCTCACCTACATGGAGTACGAGCTGCTCAAGTTCCTGGCGTCGCACCCGGGCAGGGTGTTCACACGGGAGACGCTTCTCAGCCGGGTCTGGGGCTACGAGTACTACGGGGGCGCCCGCACGGTCGACGTCCACATCCGCCGGCTACGGGCCAAGCTCGGCGAGGAGCACGCCAACCTCATCCAGACGGTGCGCTCGGTCGGCTATCGCTTCGGCCAGTCCCGCTGGGGCGTCTGACGGCCGACCAACTTGCGGTGGTTAGAGGGGCTATGACCCCCTTAACCACCGCAAGTTCGAGATCATTTGTTGAGGTCGAGCAGCTCGCTGCCATCGTGGCGGGTCTTGGCGTCGTCGGTGAGCGACCAGCCCAGCAACGCGGCCGCGACCGCGCCCGACATGCACAGGGCGACCGGGATGGCGACGACGATGATGATGGCGAGGATGATGGCGCCGGCCACGGGCTCATCTTGCCCCGACGTAGGCCCAGGCCTCCACCTCGACCAGCGCCCCCAGCGGGAGCTCGGCCACACCGATCGCCGAGCGGGCCGGCCGGTGATCGCCGAAGCAGTCGATGTACATCTCGTTCATGACCGGGTAGTCGCTCATGTGCCGCAGGAACACGGTGGTCTTCACCACGTCGCCGAGCCCCGCGCCCTCGGTCGCGAGCTGGGCCTCGAGGTTGGCGATGGCCTGGCGGAGCTCGGCGCCGGTGCCCCCCGTCACGATCTGACCGTCGGCGATGCCCACCTGCCCCGAGACGACGAGCCAGTCGCCGGCGCGCACGATCGGCGTGTAGGGACCGACGGGCTTGGCGGGCGTGCTCATGCCGGCGGACGCTACCCCGACGGACACCCGCCCGCCGCCTCCACACATCCATTCTGGGTGCAGCTATGCGGTCATATGCCGCACAGCTGCACCCAGTTCGCGAGGGGGGCCGGGTCAGCCGCGCGGGCGGTGGCCGGTTGGCCACTCCGGTGGGCAGCCCTGGGCAAGCCAGGCGGCGGCGGCGACGGCGGCGAACACGGCGTCGGAGCCGTTGACGGGGGGCTCGGTGCTCGGGGCGATCTCGACCTCGATCGGCGGCGTGTCCACGGCCCGCAGCACGCCGAAGCTGCGGATCGTCAGGTCGTGGACCTCGCCCGCCTCGTCCACCGTCAGGCCCTCGCTGCACACCCACCCGAGCGCCATGTGGGCGGCGCCGGTGCAGTAGGAGCGCAGGACCACTTCGTCGAGCGGCTGGCCGCACGCCACCGAGAGGCGCACCCGAGGGTCGGTGCCCAAGACGACCTCGGCGTGGGCCTCGGCGCCCTCGGGCGACCGCACGCCGACCCGGGCGCATCCCTCGGCTGCCTCGGCGGCGAGAACGCCGGGTCCCGCCGTCCCCGGGCCGATGACGCACCGGGCGCCCGCCAGCAGGACCAGCGCCTCCGCCCAGCCGGCCGCCCGCGGCTCCAGCGACGTCGGGGGCCCCGCCACGTCGACCTCCTCGACGGCCAGGCCGGGGGCCACCGCGGCGACGGCGTCGGCGACGCCCGCGGTGCGCACCACCCGCACCGTCCCCGACCCGTCGGCGCGCACACCCGCGGCGATCGGCGGCCGCTTGGCGCCGAGACGCACGGCGTCCTCGCGGGCGAGCAGCACCCGCACGGGCCGGCCGTGGCGGTCGGCCAGCGCGCGGGCGGCGCCGGTGACCACCGACGCCACCTTGCCGCCGAAGGCGCCGCCATTGGCCAGCGGTGAGGCGGGGTCCCCGCCGGGCACGCACCACGAGGCATCGACTTCGAGGTAGGCCGGCTCGACCCAGGTGGTGCGCAGGGCGACGTCCCAGTCCCCCGGGGGCAGGTCGACAGGGTGGCGCAGCTCGGCGGTGGTACGCCTGCCCTGCACCTTGCCGGCCGCCTCGCGGGCCTCGGCCAGCGTCTCGCCGACCGCCCAGCCGGTGGCGCCGTCGGGCACGGCCACCAGCGCATCGGCCGGCGCGGTGTCGTCGGCGAACCCCCCGTGGCCGAGCGGCACCTCGGGGTCCACGCGCTGCAGCGTCCGCCCCTCGATGGCGGCGCGCCGGGCGGCGGCCGCGAGGTCGCGGCTCGGCGTGTCGTGGGTTGTCCCGTAGGTCGACCAGGCGTCGAGGATCGTGCGCCAGCCGGTGCAGCGGCACAGATGGGCGAGGAGGGTCCGCTCGACGGCGGCCTGGTCGTCCGGCCCCGCGCCCCGCGCCCGGAGCGCCGACAGGCGCATGACGATCCCGGGCGTGCAGAAGCCGCACTGGCTGGCGCCAGTGGCGCAGAAGGCGTCGCCCCAGGCGGTCCGCTCGGCGGCGTCGAGCCCAGCGGGCGTGGTGATCGAGCGCCCCCGCACCCGCCGGGCCGGGGTCACGCACGCCACCCGCGGCTGCCCGTCCACGAGCACCGTGCAGCAACCGCACTGGCCCTGGGGGCTGCAGCCGTCCTTCGGGCCGCGGGCGCCGAGCCGCTCCCGGAGGACGTCGAGCAGGGTGCCGCCGCCGTCGGGCACCTCGACGGCCCGCCCGTCGACGACGAGGGGGAGGGGGGAGCGAGCGTCGGGCACGGGTCGAGGATAGGGAGCAGCTACGCTGGTGGCGCCTTCCCCTTCGACGCGTGACGCGTCCCGTGACCGGCCGCCCGCACGAGGGG
>DASQUY010000572.1:0-6405 GCA_035641055.1 Acidimicrobiales bacterium
CCGTGTAGCCGTCATCGACCCCCGCCATGATCCGCAGCAGCGATGACTTGCCGGCCCCGTTGGGCCCCAGCACACCGATCTTGGCGCCCGGGTAGAAGGCGAGGGTGATGTCGCGCAGCACCTCCTTGTCGGGCGGGTGGAAGCGGCTCACCCGGCGCATCGTGTAGATGAACTGTGCGCTCATACCGAGCCGACGGTATCGGCTGGCGGTACGGGGTGGCCTACGCGGCCCGGATCGACAGGATCTCGTGCAGGTGCACGACGACATCGTCGTCGTCGACGACGAACCAGGCGCTGTCCCTGACACAGGAGAGCAGCCGCCCGCGCCAGAGGCTGACCGGGGTGCGCACGATGACGTCGGTACCCAGCAGTGGACGCAGTGCCTGGGGCGTCGGGTGGGGTTGCACGCCGCTGCGCATGCCCCCGGTCTACCCGCGCCCACGCGCCCGCTGGTGGACCCCCAGGGGTGGACCCTCGGGCTTCCCGCTCTTGGCGCCTTCGGCGCCGGGCCGCTCGGGCCACGGCTCGCCTGTTGGCTCGCCTCTGGGGTTCGAGAATCGCATGTCACCGGTACGATCGCAGCACGATGGGTGATTCACCTGCGACGACCGGCACGAGCACCGCCCTCGGTCCCAATGCCTGGCTCGTCGACGAGATGTACGAGCGCTACCTCGACGATCCGGGCTCCGTCAGCGCGAGCTGGCGCGACTTCTTCGCCGACTACAAGCGGCCGGCGGACTCCGGCGGTCCCGAACCGGCGGTGGATACGGGGGCCATGGCCCCTCCAGCCACCACAAGTTCGGCGCCGGCGGCCCCAGCCCCGGCCGCCCCGGCGGCGACGAAGCCGCAGGAGGCGCCGGGCGAGCCCCTGCGGGGGGCGGCGGCCCGCATCGTCCAGAACATGACGGCCAGCCTCGAGGTCCCGACCGCCACGAGCTTCCGGGACATCCCCGCCAAGCTCCTCGAGGTCAATCGACGCATCGTGAACGGCTACCTGGGTCGCACCCGGGGCGGGAAGATCAGCTTCACGCACCTCATCGGCTACGCCGTCGTCCGGGCGATCGCCGAGACCATGCCGGTCATGGCCTCGACGTTCACGACCGACGCCGAGGGCAGGCCCCGCGTCGTCCGCGCCGACCACGTCAACCTCGGCCTGGCCGTCGACGTCGAGCGCAGCGACGGCAGCCGCACGCTGCTCGTCCCGGTGGTCCGAGAGGCAGACGCGCTGGACTTCCGGGGCTTCTGGGGGGCCTACGAGGAGCTCATCCGCAAGGTCCGCTCCAACAAGCTCAGCCCCGACGACTTCGCCGGGGCCAACGTCACCCTCACCAACCCGGGCACGCTCGGCACGGTGCAGTCGGTGCCGCGACTCATGCCGGGCCAGGGCGTGATCGTCGGCGTCGGCGCCATCGATCATCCAGCCGAGTGGCGGGGCGCGGATCCGGCGCTGCTGGCCGATCTGGGGGCCTCCAAGGTCGTCACGCTCACCTCCACCTACGACCACCGCATCATCCAGGGCGCCGAGTCCGGCCTGTTCCTGCGGCGGGTCGAGGAGCTGCTCCTCGGTGCGGACGGGTTCTACGACGCCGTCTTCCGCAGCCTCGACGTGCCCTACGAGGCGGTGAGGTGGCGGCGTGACGTCAACCCGATCGACCGCGAGGAGGCGTCGCTCGAGAAGCAGATGGCCGTAGCGACGCTGATCCGCGTCTACCGGGTGCGGGGGCATCTCATCGCCGACCTCGACCCGCTGCGGTGGAAAGAGCCGAGGATGCACCCCGAGCTCGATCCCGCCACGTACGGGCTCACCATCTGGGACCTCGACCGCGAGTTCCTCACCGGGGGCCTGGCGGGGCGGGAGAAGATGTCGCTCGGCGAGATCCTGCGGGTGCTGCGCGACGCCTACTGCCGCACATCGGGCCTCGAGTACATGCACATCCAGGACCTCGACGAGCAGCACTGGATCCAGGAGCACGTCGAGGCAGCCACGGCGGTCGAGCTCGATACCGAAGACCAGCACCACATCCTCGGCCGGCTCAACGCCGCCGAGGCGTTCGAGAGGTTCCTCGGCACCAAGTGGCTGGGCCAGAAGCGGTTCAGCCTCGAGGGCGGCGAGAGCCTCATCCCCGTGCTGGACACGATCCTGGAGCAGGCGGCCGACGACGGGCTCGACGGCGCGGTCATGGGCATGGCGCACCGCGGGCGGCTCAACGTCCTCGCCAACATCGTGGGCAAGTCCTACGAGCAGATCTTCCAGGACTTCGAGGACATGCTGGACCCCAACACGATGCAGGGCTCCGGCGACGTCAAGTACCACCTGGGCCAGGCCGGGAAGTTCCAGAGCCGCGCCGGCAACGGGATCACCGTCGAGGTGGCCGCCAACCCAAGCCACCTCGAGGCGGTCGACCCCATCGTCGAGGGCATGGCGCGGGCTCGGCAGGACCAGATCAACGATCCCGAGGCGTTCTCGGTGCTGCCAATCCTCATCCACGGCGACGCCGCCCTCGCCGGCCAGGGCGTGGTGGCCGAGGCGTTCAACATGAGCGACATCAAGGGCTATCGCGTGGGCGGCACGATCCACATCGTCGTGAACAACCAGATCGGCTTCACCACCACCCCCGAGGCCGCCCGGTCGGGCATCTACGCCACCGACGTCGCCAAGATCGTGCAGGCGCCGATCCTGCACGTGAACGGCGACGACCCGGAGGCCTGCTTGCGGATGGCCCGGCTGGCCTACGCCTTCCGCCAGCGCTTCCACAAGGACGTCGTGATCGACCTCGTGTGCTACCGCCGCCACGGGCACAACGAGGGGGACGACCCCAGCTACACGCAGCCCCAGATGTACGCCAAGATCGAGGACCACCGCTCGGTGCGCAAGCTCTACACCGAGTCGCTCGTCAAGCGCGATCGGCTGTCGATGGAGGAGGCCGAGCAGGCCCTCGACGACTTCCGCCAACGCCTGCAGCAGGCGCTCGACGAGACCCGCCAGTCGGCGCCGCCGGCTGATCTCCGGGCCGCCGAGCCTCCGCCCCCGGTGGGCGTGCTGCCGCACGTCGACACCGGTGTCGACCGGTCGGTGCTCGACTACGTCTACGACACGCTCAGCCGCTGGCCCGAGGACTTCCACATCCACCCCCGGCTGCCCCGGCTGTTCGAGGCCCGGGACCGGATGGTGCGCGACGAGGGACTCGTCGACTGGGCGACGGCCGAGGCGTTGGCCTTCGGCACGCTGCTCCTGGAGGGGACCGACGTGCGCCTGGCGGGGCAGGACTCGCGCCGGGGCACGTTCAGTCAGCGCCACGCCGTCCTGGTCGACCACCAGGACGGCCACGAGTGGGCGCCGCTGGCGCACCTGGGCCCCGACCAGGGCAAGTTCTGGATCTACGACTCGCTGCTGTCGGAGTACGCCGCCTTGGGCTTCGAGTACGGCTATTCGGTCGCCAACAAGGAGGCGCTGGTGTGCTGGGAGGCGCAGTTCGGCGACTTCGTCAACGGCGCCGGCCCCGTCATCGACCAGTACCTGGTGGCGGCCGAGGACAAGTGGGACCAGACATCGGGCCTGGTCCTGCTGCTGCCCCACGGCTACGAGGGCCAGGGGCCCGAGCACTCGTCGGCCCGGCTGGAGCGGTTCCTCACGCTGGCGGCCGAGGACAACATCCAGGTGGTCAACGCCAGCACCGCCGCCCAGTACTTCCACGTGCTGCGGCGCCAGATGCGCCGCGACGTGCGCAAGCCGCTCGTCATGTTCACGCCCAAGTCGCTGCTCCGGGCCAAGCCCGCCCGGTCGGCGGTCGACGACCTGACGCACGGCAGCTTCGAGGAGGTGCTCGACGATCCGTTTGTCGAGGACGCCGGGGCGGTGCGGCGGCTGGTCCTCTGCTCGGGCAAGGTCGCCCACGAGGCCATGGCCGAGCGCGCCAAGCGGGACGCGCCGGTGGCCGTCGTGCGGGTCGAGCAGCTCTACCCGTGGCCCGGCGACCAGCTCGCCGAGGTGGCCGCTCGCTATGCCGCGGCCCGGGAGATCGTCTGGCTCCAGGAGGAGCCGGCCAACATGGGCGCCTGGGGGTTCGTGCGTGCCCGGTTGCTCGACCGCTTCGGCGCCACCCACGAGGTTCGCCCGGTCAGCCGTCGTGAGTCCGGCAGCCCGGCCACCGGCTCGCAGACCATCCACGCCCAGGAGCAGCAGGCCATCCTCGGCGCTGCCCTGACGGTGGCCTGAGCACGCCTTACAACCGAACTTGCGGTGGTTATGGGGGCTATGACCCCCCTAACCACCGCAAGTTCGGGGTCAGTCAGGCTCACTCCTGGGCATCGAAGAAGTCGAGGACGACCTCGGTGGCGTCGATCCCGGCGCGGTTGGACGGGCCCTCGGTGCGGGGCCACTCGTGGGTGCCGCCGGCCAGCGTCCACAGCTCGACCTCGGTGCCGTCGGCGCACCCGGACCAGCGGGTCACCACGAGGCCGCGGGTCGACCGTTCGGTCCGGGGCGGGGCGTCGCACCCGTCGCGGGCCGCCCAGGCGCTCATGCGGTCGGGCACGGAGGGATTGCCCAGCTCGAACCCCATGAGTGCATTGCCCTCGTAGCCGGCGACGGCGTCAGCGTCGCCGTGGATCGCCAGCACCGACACGGGGTCGTCGCCCGGGCAGGCGCCGCCGAGGTTGACACCGGCGACCGGAGCGATGGCGGCGAAGCGGTCGCCGAGCTCGCATCCCAACGTGGTGCTCATGCCGGCTCCGTTCGACATGCCCGTGGCGAAGACGCGGTCCGGGTCGATGCAGTGCTCGTCGAGGAGCCGGTCGAGCAGGGCGTCGACGAACGCCACGTCGTCGGCGCCGATGTCGCCCAGCGGGACCGCCGTACCGTTGACGACGACCTCTCCGGGGTCGGAGCCGAAGAAGTTCCAGAACGTCACGCCTTCGAAGGCGGCGGCTTCGGCGGCGCCGGGGACATCGTCGGGCACGTCCAAGGGCGCCCCCTGTGGTGTGACGACGATGTAGCCCCGGGCACCGGCGGCGCTCGGCAGGCCCGTCGAGGCGTCTTGGCCGGCGATGTCGCCGCCGAAGCCGTGCAGGCTGAGGATCAGCGGCGCCGCCTCGGTCCCGTCGTGGGCCGGAGGCACGTGCACGACGTACTCGCGCTCCAGTCCGTCCACCGTGAGGATCTGCGGCGCCCGGCCGGCCTCGACGGTGTGCTCGGCGTCGCAGGCCGCTGTGGCACCGACGTCGGACCCCGTGCCGGCCGACGGCGCGGCGCTGTCACCGGAGGGGCTGTCGTCCCCGCCGCCGCACGCCGCCAGCACGAGCGCCGCGACCGCCGCGGCGGCTGCAAGCTCAGCGGGGCGCGGGTGGGTGACCAACGTCACAGGCGAATGCCTTTCCCTGGTACCGGTCGCACGCTGATAATGGGCATTATCACAGGCCCGAGAGACCAGGGGGTCCCATGGCGCTCGACCAGCACACGGCCAACGCCGAGATCATCGGCCGCGACGAGATCAACGACCTCGAGTCCATCCTCTCGGTGTCGAACACCGACGTCGACGAGGCCGTCCACACGGTCGCCGACAACGCCGATGCCCTCTTCACGTGGGACTACGAGAAGGGCGCCCGCCCGGCGCTCGACAAGCTCTACGAGAAGGCCAAGGGCGCCCAGTGGAACGCCCAGACCGACCTGCCCTGGGACACCGAGGTCGACCTGGAGAAGAACGCCTCGCTCCAGCGCATGCAGTACGCCGAGCTCGAGCTGGACAAGACCGGCACGCCGCTGGAGAAGTTCACCGAGGAGGACATGGTCCAGCTGGCGATCGAGTCGGACAACTGGACGCTCAGCCAGTTCATGCACGGCGAGCAGGGGGCGCTGCTCTGCACGGCCAAGATCGTCGAGAGCGTGCCGTGGATCGACGCCAAGTACTACGCCGCCACCCAGGTGATGGACGAGGCCCGCCACGTCGAGGTGTTCGCCAAGTACCTCGAGGAGAAGCTCCGCGGCCACTACCCGATCAACGCCCACCTGAAGATGCTGCTCGACGACATCATCAACGACAGCCGGTGGGACATGACCTACCTCGGCATGCAGGTCATGGTCGAGGGCCTGGCGCTGGCGGCGTTCGGGTTCATGCAGCAGATGACGCCGGATCCGCTGCTCAAGCAGATCCTGCGCTACGTGATGTCCGACGAGGCCCGCCATGTGGCGTTCGGGGTGCTGTCGCTGAAGGAGTACTACGGCGGGCTGACCGACGCCGAGCTGCGCGAGCGCCAGGAGTTCGCCTTCGAGGCGGCGGTGCGCATGCGCGACCGCTTCCTGCAGCAGGAGGTATGGGAGCGCATGGGCATCGATCCGCGACCGGTGGTCCAGCAGCTCCTGGCGATCCCGCCGGAGGAGAACGTGTTCCAGCAGATGCTGTTCTCCAA
>DASQUY010000573.1:0-12716 GCA_035641055.1 Acidimicrobiales bacterium
CGCGTCGTGGCGCACGGCCACCAGGGGCTCGTAGCTCGGCTGGGAGGGCGCGCCGCCGTGCCACTGCGGTTGGATCAGCTGGCGGAAGACGAGGTTCACGGCGGCCACGACCGAGCGGGCGGCGCGGAAGTTGGTGGTGAGCGACACGCGGCCCCCGTCGTCGCCGAACCGCTCGGCCGCCCGCAGGAACAGCGAGATGTCGGCTCGCCGGAAACGGTAGATGGACTGCTTGGGATCGCCGACGAAGAAGAGGTGGCCCGGGCGGAGGTCGACCTCATCCCACGGTCGGTCGCCGGCCTCGGGAGCGGAACCGGCGATAAGGGTGGCCAGCTCGACCTGGATGGGGTCGGTGTCCTGGAACTCGTCGACCAGCAGGTGACGGTAGCGGTGGTGGAGAGCGGCCCGGACCGTAGGGGCGTGTGGCCCGCGCAGGAGCTGGCGGGCGAGCACCAGCAGGTCGTGGAACTCGAGCTCGCCGGTCCGGCGACGCTCGGCGGCCGCCTCGAGCGTGAAGCGGCGCAGCTCGACGGCCAGGCGCGTGACCGCGGCCAGCGCCACCTCGCCGCGCAGGTCGTCGCAGCGGCCGCACACACCGTCGACCAGGGTGCGTAGCGCCTCGAGGTCGTACCCGTCCGGCCAACGCGCCTTGGCCCCGCGCCCTCGGCCGTTGGGCCGGCTGTCGGGCGAGAGGAGGCTGAGCTTGGTGAGCTCGTCGCTGGCCGCCGACACGCGCCGCGCCCACTCGTGGAGCCTGCGGAGCCGCAGGTGCAGCGTGTCGTCATCGTCGGCGTCGTGCCGCTCGTCGCACGCCTCGAGCACCTCCCGGAGCAGGGCATCGAGTCGCGGTGTCCAGTCCGGTGGCTCGATCGGCTCGGCCGGGGCGTAGGCCTCGGCCAGGTCCCAGTTGGTGTTGAACTCGAGGGCGATGACCCGCAGGGCGTTGAGCCGCACACCGGCGGCCGTGGCGAGCAGCAGGGACCGCTCCACCTCGCCGTTGGCCAGGAGCCGATCGACGAAGGCGTCCCACCGGTCGTCGAACGCCACCGCCGAGGCCACCTCGTCGACGACCCCGATCCGGGGCGGGAGGCCGGCCTCGATGGGGTGCTCGACCAGCAGCCGCCGGGCGAAGCTGTGCAGCGTGCCGATGGCGGCGCCGTCGAGGTCGTCGAGCGCCGAGGCGCAGCGCTCGGCGACGACGAGGTCGCGCCGATGCCGCGCCTGCTCATGCTCGGCCTCGAGGTCACGGCGCACGCGGTCGCGCAGCTCGCCGGCCGCCTTCTCGGTGAACGTGATGGCGGCGACGGCGCCGATGCCGGCCGTGCCGGTGGTGACCAGGTTGACGATGCGGCCCACCAGCTCGCGGGTCTTGCCGGATCCGGCGCCGGCCTCGACGAAGAGGGTCTCGTCGAGCGCCGCGGCGATGCGGTCGCGCTCCGGCTGGTCGGGGGGAGTCATGCGGGGACCTCGGCGGGCTCGGACGGGGTTTGAGTGGCCGAGGTGGACTCGGGTTCGACCAGCGCCGCGTAGGTGGCGATGGCGGGGTGGTGACGCTTGCGTTCCCACTGGCGGCGCAGGTCGGCGACACCCAGCCCGTCGGGGTCGCAGTACCGACAGGTGACCCAGGGCGCGCTGGTGGCGTCGGGCCGGGCCGGGAAAGCGCCCCGCTCGATGCCGGCGACCAGCGTGGCCAACGTCTCGCTGACGTGGCTGAGGACGTCGTCGTCGACGGTGTAGCCGATGCGGCGGAAGCCCTCACGGTCGGAGACGAACCAGTAGTAGGCCTGGACCGGCGCATCGGCCCGCCCGAGGAACCGGCGGGCCGCCAGCCCGTAGACCGGGAGCTGCAGCTTCGTGCCCCGTTCATCGGGGTTCTCGACGCCCAAGCGACGGAAGTCGTCGGCGCGACCGGTCTTGTAGTCGATCACCTGGATGACGCCGTCACTGGTGAGGTCGAGCCTGTCGGCGGCGCCCCGGAACCGCAGGCCGCGGCCGTCCGGCAACCGGAAGAGGACGGGGGCCAGATGGTCGGCCTCGTCGCCGTAGCCGAAACGCAACTCGGCGGCGATCGGCCGACTGCGGTCGCGGGCCCGGTGACCCTCGTCCTCGGCGAGGAACCGGTCGACGAGAGCCAGGATCTGCGAACGCTCCTGGCGCCAGAACACTGGCCGGCCGACGAGCCCGCGGGCCTCGTAGTCGTCGCAGACCTGCGCCGCGATCTGACGCATCCGGGCGCGGTCGTCCTCGGTCCACCGTTGGTCGGGGCCCGGCTGCGCCTCGGCGGGCCGGGCGAGGACGTCGTCGACGAAGGCTTGGAGGACCTCGTGCACCAAGGACCCCCGATCGGCCGCCGAGATCGTGAGCTGCTGCGCCGGATCGTCGACTGGTTCGACCTGCAGCAAGTGGTTGGCGAAGTAGGCGAATGGGCACGTCGCCCACGACTCGAGGCGAGTCGACGACAGCACCTCGCCGAGCGGCGAGGGGACGTCGACCCCGGCGAGGTTGCCGTCGAAGCGCGTGAACTCGCGGCTGTTGCGAGCCCGGATGACGCGGGTGCCCGCCTCCACGACGGGTTCGGGAGGGGCGCCCCGGCCACCGGGGCTGCCGCCACCGGCACGCTCGTCGGCGGCCGCGCGCAGCCGGTACTCCTGCTCGGTGGCGGGGAAGCGGTTGTGGGTGACGGCGTAGGCGAACGACGGGACGTCCTCGACCTCACCGGCCGGCAGCCAGCGCGACGGGACCCGCTCGCTGCTGACGCGGAGATCGCCACGGGGCACGCACAACACGTGGCGGTCGGCCGCCACCAGGGCGGCCAGCAGGTGCCGATGCTCACGACTCACCCGCTCGCGTCGCAGGGGCAGCTCGCCGCCGGCCCGACGCCGCTCGTGGTCGGGCAGCAGCGCGTCGTCGACGACCGCCGCCGGGAGGCTGCCCTCGGCCATCCCCAGGACGATCACGAGGTCGAGGTCGAGCCCGACGGCGAACGACAGCGGTGCCACGAGCACGCCCTCGCCGAACCGGCCCACACGGCCGAGGTCGGCCTCGAGCTCGAGCTCGAGCGTGCGGCGGAACACGTCGAGGGGTGGCGGCTCGTCGATGCCGTCGAGCGACGCCAGCCGCTCGAGCGCCCGCTCGACCTTCTCTGCGGCCCGGTGCTCGTCGGGTGGCCATTGAGTGCGCCGGGCCCCGTCGCCCAGCAGCCGGGCGGCCAGCCGACGCAGCCACCGGACACGCTCGGCCCAGGGCTGGCGCTCGTGCGCGGCCCCGGTGATCTCGTCGATGACGCCCACGGCGAGCGTCGCCAGGTCGCGGACCCGTTGTGCCCGGCGTCGCCAGCGCTCGGCGGCGTGCCCGCGTCGCTCGGCGTCGGCGTCGTCCCCGGTGTCGACGGCATCGACGGGGCCCAGGGCCCGCTCATCGGAGTCGGCAGCCTCCAGCCTGGCCGCCCGCCGGTCGAGCTCGCCGGCCAACCGCTCGAGCCGGTCGCTCCACTGGTCGCGGCCGGCCACCACGCCCGCCTGCCGCGTGAGGCGTTGCCACTCGGCCGTGGGCCTGCGGCGGCCCGCGGCGGCCCGGGTGAGGAGGCCGACCATGTCGGCGCGGCGAAAATCGTGGTCGGCCAGTGCCAGCAGGTCAAGCAGCGTGCGGCCGGCGAGGCTGGCGGCGAGCGGACGCACGTCGGTGCCGTTGCGGGGGATGCCGGCGGCTGCCAGGTGCTCGTGCACGAGTCGCCCGTACGGCTCTGGCTCCGCGAACAGGATGGCGACGCGCTCGAGCGGAGTGCCGGCGCGGGCGGCGTCGATGACGGCGCGCACGGCAGCCCGCACCTCTTCATCGGCGTCGGAAGCCGTGAGGACGCGCGTGCCGGAGTCGGGCGCGGGCTGCCGCCCGTCGGACCAATCGTCGGGCCGCGACGCGTCGGGTGGCCCGGCGCCGAGCCGCGCCAACGAGCGGCGCACACCCGCATCGGCCGCCTCGACGCCGGTGACGCCAGCGATCACGGTGGCGGGGCACCGCTCGGCCACGGCGCCGATCAACCGAGCCTGCCGCTGGAGGAGGTCTTGCGGCAGGTGGAGGACGAGGTGGCCCAGCTCGCGGACGACACCGGCCCCGTCGCTCCGGACGGCGTCGATGGCCGCCTCGGCGAGGTCGGCCTCGTCGTACCACGCCGGATGCAACAGGGCCCGCGACTGTCGATACAGGTCGACGACGTCGCGGGCCCGGCGCCCGGCGCTCGCCAGGGCGTCGAGGCCCGCTGGCGAGACGTCGGACAGGCCGCCGAAGGCGGCGACGAGGGCGCCCTCGGTCGCCGCGTGGTCGGCGACGGGGGCGAACAGCCCGGGGTGATCGGCCAGGGCTCGCCGGACGGCCGCGGCGACGACCGGCGTCGACACGGGGCGACGGCCCTCGGCCGCCAGCGGGGCTGCCCCGAGCAGCTCGGCGAGGCGATAGACGGTGAGGAACGTCACGGACGTCACGCCGCGCCGACCGGGGCTCACCGGCCCCAGGGCACCCCCCGCCAGGGCCCGTCGCGCCGCCACGCCCACGTGGTTGGCGGGCACGACCACCGTGACCGGCGCCAGGGGGTCGCCCTGCTTGGCGGCGGCGACCGCGCGCTGCAGCGCCCGGAGGGCCGGGCGGCCGTAGGGGGTGGGGACGACCTCGACCATGCCGCTCACGTTAGGCAAGGGGTGTGACAGAAACGGCGACCCCGGGCGTCAGCCCTCGCCGGTGGTCGATTCCGAGACGACGCCCCGCCGGTTGGCCTCGAGCGGCATCTGCCCTTCCACGCGCGGGACCAGGATGTCGACGGTGACGGTGCCGTGGGCGCGCTCCCACCGCACGACGTTGAACGCCGCGGCGTAGACGACCAGCCGGGCCGACAGGGCCAGCCAGGCGAGGATGGCGAAGATCACGCCGAGCGAGCCCCACAGCGCCGACGACGACGCCACGGCTCGGGGGACGTAGATCGTTGCGACCAGCTTCAACACCTCGAGACCGACGGCTCCCAGGACGGCACCGGGGAGATGGGCGCGCCACGGGAGGTCGAGGTTGGTCAGGGCGACGAACATCCACAGGAAGAGCAGGGTGTTGAGGAGGAGCCCCGCCACGATGGTCGGTGCCGCGGCCGGACCCGGGAGCGCGCCGAGCAGCGGCCCCAGCGCCATGGAGGCCGCAAATAGCAGGCCGGCCCCTGCGAGCCAGGCCAGGCCCACGAGTCGGGAGGTGATGCCTCGACTCGGGGCCTGCCAAACGGCGTTGAGGGCTGTCTCCAGCGCCCCGGTGACGCCGAGGCCGGCCCACAGCAGCCCGGCGATCCCCAGGACCGACGCCGCCTGGCGCGTGTCCTCGGCACGGTCGATGATCTCGACGACCTCGTCGCCGGCGTCTCCTTCCAGCCCCAGCTCCTCGACCACGTTGTCCGTGAAGTCGTCGTCGCCGGCCGAGACGAACCCGAGGACCGCCACGCCCACCAGCAGCAGGGGGAACAGCGACAGGAAACCGGTGAGAGCGATGGACGATGCCAGCGGGCCACCGCCGACCGCCCCGACCCGCTCATGGACGGACAGAACGGACCGCACGAGAGGGAAGCTCCGGAGAGCACGCACCGGCGAAGTGTTTACCCGAAAGCGGGCATCAGCTCACCTGATCCGCACCCTTCGGGGTCCGCCGGGGATGCCGGCCCGGGACCGCGAGCGACGGGTAGCGTGCGTTCGTGCCCCCCGACGGCTTGCCCACCGACGCCGCACCGGCCGCCGACATCGCCGACCTGGATCCCGAGCGCCTACCCGTTCACGTGGCGATCGTGATGGACGGCAACGGCCGCTGGGCCCAGCGGCGGGGCTTGCCCCGCACCGAGGGCCACGCGGCCGGTGAGCGCGCGCTGTTCGATACGGTCGAGGGCGCGCGTGACATCGGGCTGCAGTGGCTGACGGCCTGGGCCTTTTCGACCGAGAACTGGCGGCGGCCCCGCGACGAGGTGCGCTACCTCATGGGGTTCAACGAGTCGCTGCTGGTGCGCCGGCGCGACGAGCTGCACGACAACAACGTGCGGGTGCGGTTCATCGGACGCCGCGACTGGCGGGTGCCGCAGCGGGTCATCCGACGGATGGACGAGACCGAGGAGCTGACGCGGCACAACACCGGCATGACGCTCACGATGGCGTTCAACTACGGCGGCCGGGCCGAGCTGCTCGACGCCGTCCGGGCGCTGGTGGCGGCCGGCATCCCCCCCGACAAGATCACCGACCGGCGCGTGCGCGACCACCTCTACGCCCCTGACATGCCCGATCCCGATCTCCTCGTCCGCACCTCGGGCGAGTACCGGCTGTCCAACTTCATGCTGTGGGAGCTGGCCTACAGCGAGCTGGTGTTCACGGACGTGCTGTGGCCGGACTTCCGGCGCCAGCACCTGTTCGCCGCCATTCGCCAGTACCAGAGCCGCGAACGCCGCTTCGGCGGGGTGGCGGGCACCAAAGGGTGATGTCGCTCTACCACGACCGCGGGGTCGTTCTCCGCACGCACAAGCTGGGCGAGGCCGACCGGATCGTCACGCTGCTCACCCGGGGGCACGGGAAGGTGCGGGCGGTGGGCAAGGGGGTGCGCAAGACCAAGAGCCGCTTCGGCAGCCGGCTCGAACCTCCCTGCCACGTGAACCTGCTGCTGTATCAGGGCCGCGAGCTCGACATCGTGAGCCAGGCCGAGACGATCGACCACTTCCGCGTCGTGCGCGACGACCTCGACCTGCTCGGGCGGGCGGTGACGATGCTCGAAGCCGCCGATCAGCTGGCACTGGAGCGTGAGCCCAACGCCCCGTTGTACGAGATGCTGGTCGGGGGTCTGCGCACGCTCGCCGAGCGGGACGCGCCGCTGGTGCTGGCCGGGTTCTGCCTCAAGGTCCTGGTGCTCGAGGGCTTCGGGCCGCAGGTGGAGGCGTGTGTCGCCTGCGGGGAGCCGGAGCCGCTGGTGTCGTGGGCCATCGACGAGGGCGGGCTCTGTTGCCGCGCCCATCGGCAGGGCGGGAGGCCCGTGAGCCCCGAGGCGGTCCGCGTGCTCCAAGACGTCCTGGGCGGCCGGCTGGGGGCCGCCCTCACCGAGACCCGGGCCCCGGTGGTGTCGGAGGTGGATCACCTGGCGACACGGGCGCTCGAGCACCACCTCGAACGCCGGCTCCGCTCGGTGACGGCCCTCCATCGGGGTTGAGCGCATGCCGGCCTCCCGTCCCCCATCGACGGTGAGGCAATAGCGAACGGTTGGGCGAGCCCGAGGCAATGGCTAACGGTTTTCGTTCGTCAATGCCTCCGGCTCAGGCGACCGTTCGATATTGCCTCGGGACGCCTGGGCTGCGGACACCCACGGCCGGGCGGACCTATAGCGGTTTCCACTCCTGGGCGGCGTCGTCCCAGCCGAGCCACTGCCCCCGTTCCGGCGACCACACGATGTACGTGCCCCGGGCCGGGTCCCACTGGGGGTTGTAGTCCGACGGGGCCGCGGCCGCCGTGTCGCCGGTCTCGGCGGCGCCCGACGGCTCGGGTTCGGGCTCACGGGGCGCTGGGGCCGTCGGAGTCGGCTCGGGCCACGGTGCCCGTCCCTCCGGCGGCTCGGTCGACGGTCGGTCCGCCGGCGGGGGCCAGGTCGGTGCCTGGCCCCAGGTCGGCGGCTGGTCCCCGGGCGGCGGGCCCCAGCCACCGGTGTCCCGCGCACCCCCACCGCCCGGCGCCCGCGCGTAGCCAGGTGGGGACGGGCGTCCGGCGTACGCCGGCGGCGTCGCCCCGGGCAGGACGACCGGTCTGCCGGCGTGCTGCCTCCCCACCACGTAGGTCCTCGCCGCCATGTCGCCGACCCGCCGGTGCCCCGTGCTGGTCAGCGCCACGATGAACCCGACCAAGCCGGCGAGCAGCCCGTCGACGATGAACAGCAGCCAACGAACGATGGCCTTGCCGATGCCGGGCGGCTCCCCGTCCTCGCCCACCGTGCGGAGGCCGAACAGCAGCTTGCCCGGTGTCCACCCCCTGAGCCCCTGCAGCAAGACGTAGATGAGGATCCCGAGCCCGAGGGCCAGGACCCAGCCGCCGATCACGCCGCCCTCGGGGATGTCCTCCGCGAAGTAAGCCCGGTCCACGCCCGGTACGGGCACGCACACCGCGTCAGCCGAGGCGTCGGTGAGGTCGTCGCAGAAGTCGGTGGCCGCGTCGAAGTCGTCGAAGCGGATGAACTCGAAGTCCCGGGATGCCAGCGCCACCGAGGGTGCCAGCACGATCACCCCGTCCAGGAGCCAGGCGCCCACCCGCCGCCCCATGACCGCCGTCGGGTCGTCGGCCGAGGGCGCGGGAGCGTAGGGCATCCCTGACGCCGGGTACGGCTGTGTGCTCACGGCCGCGGTTCTACCACCGTGGGCGGCCGCACCCTGCCGCTCGGCCTCTCGAATGTCCTCGGGGACGCGAGGCGGGTGTCCGTACACTTGGGCGCCATGTCTCCGGTGCCGCCGGCCGATCCCGGCTTGTTCGACAAGGTCGTGAACCTCTGCAAGCGGCGGGGGTTCGTGTTCCCGTCCGCCGAGATCTACGGCGGGTTCCGCTCGACCTACGACTACGGGCCGGTCGGGGTGCTGTTGCTGCGCAACGTCAAGGAGGCGTGGTGGCGCTCGATGGTCCAGCTGCGCCACGACGTCGTGGGGCTCGATGCCGCCGTCCTGTCGCCGCCCGCGATCTGGCAGGCGTCGGGTCACCTGGAGAGCTTCACCGACCCGCTCGTCGACTGCCGCAACTGCGGCGAGCGACACCGCCAGGACAAGCTCGACGATCCGGACGAGTGCCCCACCTGCCACGCCCGCGGCAGCTTGACCGAGGCGCGGCACTTCAACCTCATGTTCAAGACCTACGCCGGACCCGTCGAGGGCGCCGGCGCCGAGGTCTACCTGCGACCCGAGACCGCCCAGGGCATGTTCGTGAACTTCAAGAACGTCCTGGAGACCTCCCGCAAGCGGCCACCGTTCGGCATCGCCCAGATCGGCAAGTCGTTCCGCAACGAGATCACGCCGCAGAACTTCGTCTTCCGCACCCGCGAGTTCGAGCAGATGGAGATGGAGTACTTCGTGCCGCCCGACGAGGCGGGCAAGTGGTTCGACTACTGGTGCAATGAGCGGCTGCGGTGGTACGTCGACCTGGGCATCCGGGGGGATCGGCTGCGGCTGCGGCAGCACCCCGCCGAGGAGCTGTCGCACTATTCGGTGGCGACCTCGGATGTGGAGTTCGTCTTCCCGTGGGGATGGGACGAGCTCGAGGGTGTCGCCAACCGCACCGACTTCGACCTGCGCCAGCACGCCGAGGCGTCCGGCGAGGGTCTCGACTACTTCGACCATGCGCTCGGCGAGCGCTACGTCCCCTACGTGATCGAGCCGGCGGCCGGCGCCACCCGCACGGCCATGGCGTTCCTCCTGGCCGCCTACGACGAGGAGGAGGTGGCGCGCGAGGGGCCGGGGCAGGGCGAGGTGCGCACGGTGTTGCGTTTCCATCCCCGCATCGCCCCCTACAAGGTGGCGGTGCTGCCGCTGTCCAAGAAGGCCGAGCTCCAGGCGCCGGCCAACCAGGTCCTGGCGGAGCTCCAGCCGCACTTCATGTGCGACTACGACGAGACCCAGGCCATCGGCCGCCGCTACCGGCGCCAGGACGAGCTCGGCACGCCCTACTGCGTGACCATCGATTTCGACACGCTCGACGACCGGGCCGTCACGGTGCGCGACCGCGACTCGATGGCCCAGGACCGGATCCCCATCGCCGGCCTGCTCGACCATCTGGCCCCGAAGTTGGCTTGAGCAGCGTCCCGGGCCGTGCGCTATGTCCTCCGAACCGAGGTCGAGTAGATAGCCCACCCATGTGGTCGCCAATTCCTCGACCTGCCGGACGGTGCGCTATCTACTCGGCCCCTCGTCGGCTGGCGGGGGCCCCGGGCGCCCGGTCACCCAGATCTGGCGGCGCCCGGTCTCGCTCGGCGCCGACACGTCGACGTCATCGACGCGGTCGAGCCGGTAGCCGAGCCGCGCCGGGATCCGGGCGCTCGTGGTGTTGGCCTCGTCGGTGTGGATCTCGACCCGGTTGACGTCGGGCAGGCACCATGCCGCTTCGGTGAGCGCCTCGGCGGCAGCGGTGGCGTGACCGCGTCCGGTGTGGTCCACGTGCACCCAGTAGCCGATCTCGATGCGGCCGGGGCCGATCCGCCGCATCAGCCCGGTGCCGCCGAGGAGCAGCCGCTCGTCCCCGGTGAGGATGGCGAACTCGTAGTCGGATCCGTCGGCCCACGTGGTGTCGGCCTTTGCCAGCCGCTCTCGCTGGTGGCCGGCGTCGACAGAGCTGGGCGCCCACGGCATCCAGGGGCGCAGGTGCTCGAGGCTCTCGGCGACCGCCCGGGCGAAGGCCTCGGCGTCGCTCGGCCGGACGCGACGTAGCACCGCCCCGCTGGCCGTGGGGAGGCGCTCCGGCACCATGCGTGGACCGTAGGCGAGCCGCGGCGGCCACCCCAGCGAGTTACCCCCGGGCGCCGAGCGACGGCCCGGGATCGTCGCCCCGCCGGATCCGCAGCGCGTGGGTGCGCAGGACCCGGCTGGACCGCCGGAGCATGTCCGCCACCACCGCCAGCTCATCGCCGGTGTAGTCGTCGTGGAGCGCCCGCATGTCGGCGAGCATGCCGGCGAACAGGGGCATGACGGCCGCCATCGCCGCGGGCACGAGGTGCACGGTCACCCGGCGGCGGTCGCCGGGATCACGCTCCCGGCGGACGTAGCCGGCTTTCTCCAGCCGGTCGACCACCCCGGTGACGGCGCCGGTGGTGAGCCCGGTCAGCTCGGCGAGCCCGCCCGCCGTCAGCGGCTCGGGCAGCGCCTCGTTGAGCAGCAGCACGCAGGCCCAGTCGGTCGAGTGCAGCCCCAGCCGGTCGGCGCAGGCGTTGAGGAGCATGGCGGACGAGTTGCCGAGCGAGCGCCCGGCGACGATGAGCTCCTGGGACAGCTCGGCGTGCCGGGCGGCGGCATTGGCGGCGGCCTCGTCCACGGGACTCCTCTCTCAGAAATACCGCTTGTAGCTGAGAATCTCAGTCATTAAGGTAACAGATCGCCGCCGCGATGAATTTCTGTTCCTGGGACCGTCTCCTTGCGGAGACGAGAACCCCAGTCCAGTCCGGAGGTTTCCCTCATGCTGCAGCGCTTCGCCCGCGCCTGCTACCGCCGGCGGCGGGCCGTCCTCGGCGCCTGGGTCGCACTGCTGGTCGGCCTGTTCGCCCTGAACTCGACAATCGGGGGCAAGTTTCTCGACGAGTTCGAGCTGCCCGGTTCCGAGAGCCAGGAGGCGTTCGACCTGCTCGAGGAGCACGGCTTCGACAACCGCGCCGGCTTCACCGGCCAGGTCGTGTTCCAGGCCGACGACGTCACCGATCCGGCCGTGCAGCAGGGGATGGAAGACGCCTTCGAGCAGATCGCGCAGATCACCGCCCCCAGCGAGCTCGTGAGCCCCTACAGCGAGGAGGGTGCCCGCCAGATCAGCGACGACGGCACCATCGCCTACGCCGAGATCAACCTCGCCGATCGCGACAGCGACGAGTACGTCGACATCGGGGAAGAGGCCCGGGCGGCGGTCGCCGATGCCGAGGTGCCCGGGACCCAGGTGGAGCTCGGCGGCGACATCGCCTTCGAGCAGCCGGAGTTCTCCAGCGAGGTGGTCGGCTTCATCGCCGCCATGATCATCCTGCTGATCGCCTTCGGGTCGGTGTTGGCCATGGGCCTGCCGCTGCTGACGGCGATCTTCGGCATCGTCACGGGCATCGCCCTCGTGGGGCTCGTGGTCCATGCCATCAACATGCCGAGCTTCTCGAACCAGGCCGTGGCGATGATCGGCATCGGCGTGGGCATCGACTACGCCCTGTTGATCGTGACGCGCTACCGGGAGGGCCTGCACGACGGGCTGGGCCCGGAGGACGCCACCGTGCGGGCCATCGACACGGCCGGCCGGTCGGTGGTGTTCGCCGGCTGCACGGTGATCGTCGCCGTCATGGGGATGTTCACGATCGGCCTGGACATGATCCGCGGCCTGGCGGTCGGCGTCTCCATCGGGGTGCTCATGACCATGCTCGCCGCCGTGACCCTGTTGCCCGCCATCCTGGGGTTCGTCGGGCGCAACATCGACAAGCTCGGGCTGCCGCACCGCCGACGGGGCGAGGGCGCCGACCGGCAGTCGATCTGGTACCGGTGGAGCAGGGTGATCCAGCGCCGGCCCTGGCCCGCACTGGTGGTGGGCGCGGTCCTCCTGGTTGCGCTGGCGGCGCCGCTGTTCGGCATTCGTCTGGGGTTCGGTGATGCCGGCAACCAGCCGACCGACTTCACCATTCGACGGGCCTACGACCTCATCGCCGAGGGCTTCGGGCCCGGCGCCAACGGGCCGCTGTTGCTGGCGGCCGAGACGCCGGGCGGCGAGTCCGATCTCCAGGCGCTCGAGGCCCTGTCCGGCGAGCTCAACCAGACCGAGGGAGTGGACTTCGCGTCGCCACCGATCCCCAACGAGTTCGGCGATGCGGCGATCATCCAGGTCCAGCCGAGCACCTCGCCCCAGGACAGGGAGACCGGACACCTGGTGAACCTCCTACGGGACGACGTCGTCCCGCGGGCCGTCGAGGGCACGACCGCCGACGTGAAGGTGAGCGGTTCGACGGCGGCGGGGATCGACTTCTCGAGA
>DASQUY010000574.1:0-2543 GCA_035641055.1 Acidimicrobiales bacterium
GGCTCGAGGACCTCGACCTGCCGGCGCCCCGGATCGCGCCCCCGACTCCGCTGGCGGCGATCTGCACCACCGGCCGCCGCGAGCGAGCGGCCCACGCCCACGGCCGGTCGTACGGCGACGTCGTGCGCGGCCTCCACGGCCACCTGCCGCACCCGCCCGACGTCGTCGCCCATCCCGAGACCGAGCAGCACGTGGTCGACGTGCTCGACTGGTGCGCCTCGGCCGGCCACGCCGCGATCCCGTTCGGCGGCGGCTCCTCGGTGGTGGGTGGCGTCACGCCCGACGTCGGCGACGCCTTCGGTGGCGTCGTGTCGATCGACCTGACCCGGCTCGACCGGGTGCTCGAGATCGACCGTACGTCGCGGGCGGCGCGCATCCAGGCGGGGGCGCTGGGGCCGGTCCTCGAAGACCAGCTGCGCTCGCACGGGCTCACGCTGCGCCACTTCCCGCAGTCGTTCGAGCTCTCGACGCTGGGCGGGTGGCTCGCCACCCGCTCGGGCGGCCACTACGCCACCGTGTACACGCACATCGACGACATGGTCGAGTCGCTTCGCGTCGTCACGCCGACCGGCGTGAGCGAGTCGCGCCGGCTGCCCGGATCGGGGGCGGGCGTGTCGCCCGACCGGCTGTTCCTCGGGTCGGAGGGCGCGCTGGGCATCATCACCGAGGCGTGGATGCGGCTGCAGGACCGGCCCCGCTGGCGGGGCTCGGCGGGCGTGCGGTTCGCCCACTACGACGACGGCGTCGCCGCCACCCGGGCCATCAGCCAGGCGGCGCTGTACCCCACCAACTGCCGCCTGCTCGACGGCGGCGAGGCGGCGCTGCAGGCGGGCGTCGGCGACGTGGGGGCGCTGCTCGTGCTCGGGTTCGAGTCGGCCGACCACCCGGTGGGGGCCTGGCTGGACCGGGCCATCGAGCTGTGCCGCGACCATGGCGGCACGCTCCCGGAGGGGGACCCGCGACTGTCCGGCCCGCAGGAAGCCGACGGCGGCGACCGAGCGGGCGGGGGCGATGCGGTGGGCACCTGGCGTCAAGCGTTTCTCCGGGCGCCGTACACCCGTGACGGCCTGGTGCGCTGCGCCGTGATCGCCGAGACGTTCGAGACCGCGTGCACGTGGGACCGGTTCGCCCGCCTCCACCGGTCGGTGCGTGAGGCCGTCGAGCGATCGCTGCGCGAGGTCTGCGGCGGGGGCTGGGTCACGTGCCGGTTCACGCACGTCTACCCCGACGGCCCCGCCCCGTACTTCAGCGTGATCGCACCCACGCGGTTCGGCTCCGAGCTGGCGATGTGGGCCGAGGTCAAGGCGGCGGCGTCCGAGGCGATCCTCGCCGCCGGCGGCACGATCACCCACCACCACGCCGTCGGCCGCGACCACGATCCCTGGTACCGCCGGCAGCGCCCCGCACCGGTGGGCCGGGCGCTCGCCGCCGCCAAGGAGGCGCTCGACCCCGCTGGGATCCTCAACCCCGGTGTGCTCGTGTGAGCACCCCGCCCGTCGAACTGGTTGTAGCTAGGCGGTCATAGGCCCCATAGCTACAACCAGAACGCGTCACCCAGCGGCGCCCCCGGGGCTGCCGGCGTCCGCAGGTGCCGCCCCCGTCGGGGGATCGGGCGGGGACGGCACGGTGGAGGGGGGAGCGGCCCCGGCACCGCTCCCGGCCCTCTCGGGGATCGTGGCACCCGGTGCGTCGCCGGCCGGGGGATCTGCCTCGCCTGCCGCAGCGCCGGCTGCGCCGGAGGTGCCCGCGTCACCCGGCTCGGCGGGCACGTACGGCGCCGCCGGCGTCTGGCCGGCCCGGTCGAGGCCGCGGTCCTCGCCCGGTTCGTCCGGCCGATTGGCCGCCCCCGGGGCCTCGTCGGAGATCTCACCGCCATCGACGCCCGGAGTCCCGTCGCTCTCACCGGTGGCGTCCGAGGACACCCGGGTCCCGAAGCGCTCGGGGTCCTCGGCGCCGGCGGGACGGTCAGGAGCCGCCGGGTCGCCGAACTCCAGTGGCGTCACCGCCTCGATGCCGGCGCGCACCCCGTCGCTCGCCGGCCCGGGCAGCGCGCCGCCGGCGCCGGCGGCCATCACGCTCGCGGCCGCCAGGGAGGTGCCGAGCCCGACCTTGGCGGCCACGCTCAGCCCGGCGACCTTCGCTGCCGCCGCCGCGACCCGGCGGCCACGCCGCGGGCCGAACGGGCTGGCGAAGCACGCGTCGAGGGCGGGCGAGGGTCGCGGAGGAGGCTGGTCGCCGATTGCCCGGACCGTGCGGGCGAACGCCACGAGATCGTCGAAGCGGGCGTCGACCTCCTCGCCGGCGATGATGGCCTCGATCGTCTCGTCGTCCAGCAGGGGTGTAGGTGACATACCGGATGCGTAATCGCCGGAGCCGGTCACAGGGGGTACGCCCTCACGCTCGAGGCCGTCAGTCGTGGTTGCAAAGGATGCCGTCGCCGTCGGGGTCGAATTGCCTGAGATACCACGACCAGGGGCGGTGGCCGTTGTCGAGAGCGGCGCGCTCGTCGTCGTCGCAGGACGCCATGAGGTCGGCTAGGGGGA
>DASQUY010000575.1:0-3290 GCA_035641055.1 Acidimicrobiales bacterium
GCACGGACAGAGACGATGGGGAGGTCCCCGATTGGCAGAGCGCGAACGCCGTAGCACGCCCCCGTTCGGGGGCGTTTTCCATGCCCGGACCCAGGTGCTCGACGCCGACGACGTCCGCCGGGCGGTCTGGCGCATGGCCCACGAGATCATCGAGCACAACCACGGGCTCGACGAGGTGGTGCTCATCGGGCTGCAGACCGGCGGCGTGGCCTTCGGCGAGGCGCTGGCCGACGCCCTGGAGAAGATCGACGGCCGCCGGCCGCCGCTGGGCTCGCTCGACGTCGCCTTCCACCGCGACGACATCGGACTGCGGCCGGTGCTGCCCTCGGCGGTGACGGACATCCCCGTCGACCTCACCGGCCAGGCGGTGGTGCTGGTCGACGACGTGCTGTTCACCGGGCGCACGATCCGGGCGGCGCTCGACGCCGTGCACGAGTACGGGCGGCCCCGGGCGGTCCAGCTGGCGGTCATGGTCGACCGGGGCCACCGCGAGCTGCCCATCCGCCCCGACTTCGTCGGCAAGAACCTGCCGACCCGTCGGGACGAGGTGGTCAACGCCACCCTCGAGTCCGTGGAGCTCGGTGAGGTGGTGAAGGCCAGGTGAAGCACCTGCTCGGCATCGAAGAGCTCGACGCCGCCGACATCGAGCACCTGCTCGACCTCACTGACAGCTTCGTCGAGGTCAGCCGCCGGCGCGTCCCCAAGGTCCCCGCCCTGCAGGGCCGCACGGTCACCTGGCTGTTCTACGAGGACTCCACGCGCACCCGCCTCAGCTTCGAGCAGGCGGCCAAGCGGCTCTCGGCCGACACGCTGAGCTTCTCGGTCGGGGCGTCGTCGGTGAACAAGGGCGAGTCGCTGCGCGACACGGTCGAGACGATCGAGGCCATGGGGGTGGACGCCATCGTCGTCCGGCACCGCTCGGCGGGAGTACCCCACCAGGTCACCCGCTGGGTGTCGGGGAGCGTCATCAACGCCGGCGACGGCTGGCACGAGCACCCCACCCAGGCGCTGCTCGACTGCTACACGATCCGTGAGCGCCGCGGCGACCTCGGCGGCCTGCGCATCGCCATCGTCGGCGACGTCAAGCACAGCCGGGTGGCGCGCAGCGACGCCTGGGCGTTCACGAAGCTCGGGGCCGAGGTGACGTTCGTGGCGCCGCCGACGCTGCTGCCGCCGAGCCTGGAGGGGTGGCCGGTGGGGGTCAGCCACGACCTCGACGCCGTGCTGCCCAAGGTCGACGTCGTCTACCTGCTGCGACTGCAGCGCGAGCGCATGACCGAGGCGCTCGTCCCGTCGGAGCGCGAGTACACGGCCTGCTACGGGCTCACCCGGTCACGCGTCGACCTGCTGGCCGAGGAGGCCATCGTCATGCACCCCGGTCCCATGAACCGCGGCGTGGAGATCGCCGCCGACGTGGCCGAGCTTCCCCGCTCGGCGGTCGTCGACCAGGTGCGCAACGGCGTGGCCGTGCGCATGGCCGTGCTGTTCGAGCTGCTGGGCTCGGGAGGTGCGCTGTGACCAACACGCGAACTGGGTGCAGCTGTGCGGCATATGACCGCATCGCTGCACCCAGAACGGTAGGGGGCGGCCGATGAAGTCCGTGGTGATCCGCGGGGGCCGGGTGGTCGATGCCACCGGGGAGCGGCGGGCCGACGTGGCGGTCGAGGACGGCCGCATCGCCGCCGTCGCCGAGGGATCCGACCTGGCGGCCGACGTGGTCCTCGACGCCGGCGGATGCGTGGTGGCGCCGGGGCTGGTCGACCTCCACACCCATCTCCGCCAGCCGGGGCGGGAGGAGGCCGAGACCATCGAGACCGGCGCCCGCGCCGCCGCCCTCGGGGGGTTCACGTGCGTCCTGGCGATGCCCAACACCGACCCCCCCGTCGACTCCGCGGGCATGGCCCGCGAGGTGCTGGAGCTGGGCCGGGGCGCCTGCTGCGACGTGCGCACATCTGCCGCGATCACCGTGGGCCGCCAGGGCAGCAGGCTCACCCCCATGGCCGAGCTGGCGGCGCTCGGGGTGCGGGTCTTCACCGACGACGGCACCGGCGTGCAGGATGGGCGCCTCATGCGCCGGGCGCTGGAGTACGCCCGGGGTTTGGGCGTCACGCTGGCCCAGCACTGCGAGGATCAGGGCCTCTCCGGCGACGGTGCCATGCACGAGGGCGCGGTATCGGCGCGCCTCGGCATCCCCGGCCAGCCGGCCGAGGCCGAGGAGCTCATGGTGCTGCGCGACATTGCCCTGGCCCGCCTCACGGGCGGACGGGTGCACCTCCAGCACCTGTCGACCCGCCGGTCGCTGGCCCTGGTGGCGGCGGCCAAGGCCGAGGGCCTGCCGGTCACGTGTGAGGCCACTCCCCATCACCTCACCCTCACCGACGGGTGTTGCGCCGGCTACGACCCGGTGTTCAAGGTCAACCCGCCCCTGCGGACGGACGACGACATGGCGGCGGTCCGGCGAGGTCTCGCCGACGGCACGGTCGACGCCATCGCCACCGACCACGCCCCCCACGCCCCCGAGGCCAAGGAGCTGCCCTTCGCCGAGGCGGCGCCGGGCATGCTGGGCCTGGAGACGGCGCTGCCGTTGGCCCTCACCCACCTCGACCTGCCCATCGCCGCCGTGCTGGCCCTGCTGTCGTGGCGGCCGGCCGCGCTGCTGGGCGCCGTCGATGCGCACGGCGGACCGATCGAGCCCGGGCGGCCCGCCACCCTGTGCGTCATCGACCCAGCCGCAACGTGGACGGTCGATCCCGCCGCGCTGGCCAGCCGCAGCCGCAACACGCCGTATGCCGGCATGACCCTGACCGGTCGGGTCCGGCACACGCTGCTGGCGGGGGAGCCGGTGGTGATCGACGGAGAGGCTATGCGCTAGTGTGCATGAGTATGCAGCACCGACCCGACCCTTGCACTTTTGGTGACGGCATCCGTCAGATATCGACGGGTTACGTCACCGAAAGTCGGGCATCCGGGGGATGCGAGTGATGGCGCCGGTGCGCGAAGGGCTGCTGGTCCTGGCGGACGGGTCGACGTTCGAGGGCGAGCTCATCGGAGCCGAGCCCGCGGGCGGCGTCGCCACCGGCGAGGTCGTCTTCAACACCGTCATGTCGGGCTACCAGGAGGTCATCTCCGATCCGTCGTACGCCGGGCAGGTCATCTGCTTCACGGGGTCCCACATCGGCAACTACGGCGTCACCGCCGACGACGACCAGAGCCGGCGCCCGTTCTGCCGCGGGGTCGTGGTACGGGACCTGGCCCGGCGCCGGTCCCACTGGCGGGCCGACGGCGACCTG
>DASQUY010000576.1:0-2314 GCA_035641055.1 Acidimicrobiales bacterium
GCCGGAGGCGAGACGGCCCGCACCCGGGAGGAGGTGCTGCCCGGAGCGGTGCACGTTCCGGCATGGCTCGACCTCGACGCCCAACGGCAGCTGGTCGACGACTTCCGGCGCTGGGCCCTGCCGCCGGCCGGACTCCGCCACCCGAGGGTGCCGACCGGCCACCTGATGAGCGTGCAGTCTGTCTGCCTCGGCTGGCACTGGCGCCCCTACGCCTACAGCCGGACCGCCGACGACACCGACGGGGCCCCCGTCAAGCCGCTCCCTGGGGAGATCGTGGAGCTGGCCCGGGCCGCGGTGGCCACCGCCTACGGCTCGCTGGGAGCGACCGAGCTGACCGGCCCGGACCGGGCCTACGCTCCCGACGCCGCGATCGTGAACCTGTACGGACCGGGCGCGCGGCTCGGGCTGCACCAGGACGGCGAGGAGCCGTCGGGCGCCCCCGTCGTCACGATCAGCCTGGGCGACGCCTGCACGTTCCGGTTTGCCGGCGTCGGTCGCCGCACCGGTCCGTTCACCGACATCGAGCTGCATAGCGGAGACCTGTTGGTGTTCGGTGGGCCCAGCCGGCGCGTCTACCACGGTGTGCCGAAGGTGTTCCCGCACACCGCGCCCGCCGGTCTCGGGCTCCCGCCCGGACGCCTGAGCATCACCGTGCGTGAGACGGGACTGTCGTGAGCACGCCGGAGCCCGTCGCCGAGCGTGTGCACCGGCTCGACTGGCCCCAGATCACCGCTGACCTCGACGCGACCGGCGTCGCGCTCGTCGGCCCGGTGCTCGGTGCCGAGGAGTGTCGGTCGCTGATCGACCTCTACGCCGACGACACCGGGTTCCGATCTGTGATCGACATGGCGCGCCACCGCTTCGGCGAGGGTCAGTACCGGTACTTCGACCATCCGCTGCCTGATCTGGTCTCCGATCTGCGGGCGGCGTTCTGGCCTCACCTGCTGCCGATCGCCCGCGACTGGGCGGAGCGGCGCGGCCAGGCCGCCCCGTGGGCTGACGACTTGGGGGACTGGCTCGATCGATGCCATCGGGCCGGCCAGACGCGGCCCACGCCGCTGATGCTGCGCTACGGGCCCGGCGACTGGAACGCTCTTCATCGCGACCTCTACGGCGATCTCGTGTTCCCGCTTCAGGTTGCCGTCGGCCTCGACGTGCCCGGCGTCGACTACACCGGCGGCGAGTTCGTGGTCGTCGAGCAACGGCCCCGGGCCCAGTCCCGCGCCACCGCCACCACGATCCCCCGAGGCCACGGGCTGGTGTTCACCACCCGGGACCGGCCGGTGCGCACCCAGCGGGGCTGGTCCAACGGCGCCATACGCCACGGCGTCAGCACAGTCCGCTCCGGGCAGCGCCACACCCTCGGTCTCATCTTCCACGACGCCCAGTGACTCGAGGCAGGAGATGGAGGGTGGCGCAGCACCGGCGATGACGCGACATGATGTGGCGAGCGGACGTTCAGCCGCGGACGTCATGAGCGCAGTGAGGGGGAGACGTGAAGGCAGCGGTCCTGCAGAGCATCCCGGGCGAGCTGGTCATCGACGAGGTGCAGATCGACACGCCCGGTTCACGCGAGGTCCTGATCACGACTGCCGCCGCCGGTTGCTGTCACAGTGACCTCCACTTCATGGAGGGCAAGTACCCCTACATGACCCCCGCCGTGCTCGGTCATGAGGCGGCGGGCGTCGTCGAGGCCGTGGGCGCCGACGTGACGCACGTGAAGCCGGGCGACCACGTGATCACGTGCCTGTCGCTGTTCTGCGGGCAGTGCGACTACTGCATCGTCGGGAAGCCGGTTCTGTGCACCAAGGAGTCGGTACGTCGCCCGACGGACCATCCGCCCCGGCTGTCGAAGGACGGCCAGCCCGTGTTCCAGTTCCTCGAACTGTCCGCGTTCGCCGAGCAGATGCTCGTGCACGAGGCAGCGGTGGTGAAGATCCGCGACGACATGCCCATGGATCGGGCCGCGCTGATCGGCTGCGGCGTGACGACCGGCCTCGGCGCCGTCTTGAACACGGCGGGGGTGCGTGCTGGCGAGACGATCGCCGTCATCGGGTGCGGTGGCGTCGGCCTCTCTGCCGTCCAGGGTGCCCGCATCGCCGGCGCGGGCCGGATCATCGCCGTTGACATGGTCGACGCCAAGCTCGAGCTGGCCCGGTCGCTCGGTGCCACCGACGTCGTGAACGCCGGCGACGGCGACCCCGTCGCCCGGGTCGCCGAGCTGACGGGCGGTGGCGTCGACCACGCACTCGAGGCCATCGGCCTGAAGGTTGCCGCCGAGCAGGCGTTCGGCATGCTCAAGCCCGGCGGGTGC
>DASQUY010000577.1:0-2223 GCA_035641055.1 Acidimicrobiales bacterium
CGCCGCACGCGGACCCGCATCCGCCCACGGCGTTCACCCCGCCGCCGGGCGCCTGCGACGCCCACTGCCACGTGTTCGGCCCCGCCGACCGGTTTCCGTTCTCGCCCGACCGCCGCTACACGCCGCCCGACGCGGGCGTCGACGACCTCGACCGGCTCCAGGCGCGGCTCGGGCTGTCGCGGGCCGTGCTCGTGCAGGCGAGCTGCCACGGCACCGACAACACCGCCATGGTGGACGCCCTCCGGCGGGGCCGGGGCCGCTACGCCGGGGTGGCCATGGTCGACGACGCCGTCACCGACGCCGAGCTCGACGAGCTGCACGAGGCGGGGGTCCGGGGCGCCCGGGTCAACTTCGTCGCCCACCTGGGCGGGGCCCCCGACGCCGACCGCCTCGACCGCACGGTGGCCCAGCTGGCGCCGCGGGGCTGGCACCTCGTGTGCCACTTCGACGCCGCCGACCTGCCCGCCTGGGCCGGGGTGCTCGATCGGCTGCCCTGCCCGTTCGTGATCGACCACATGGCCCGGGTCGACGCCGCCGGCGGGCTGGACCAGGCGCCGTTCCGGGCCCTGCTGCGGCTGCTCGCCGACGACCGCTGCAGGGTCAAGGTGTCCGGCGCCGAGCGGCTGACCGCCGGCGGAGCGCCGCCGTACGACGACGTCGTCCCGTACGTCCGGGAGCTCATCGCCGCCGCCCCCGACCGCGTGCTGTGGGGCACCGACTGGCCGCATCCCAACGTGCGGCACGTGCCCGACGACGGCGACCTCCTGGACCTACTGGCCGACTTCGCCCCCGACGAGGCCACCCGCCATCGCATCCTCGTCGACAACCCGGCCCGCCTCTACGACTTCGCCTGACCCGCTCGCCCTCCCGAGGCGAACTTGCGGTGGTTAGAGGGGTCATAGCCCCTCAAACCACCGCAAGTTCGGGTGTCGTGTCGGGCGTGACTTATTACATACAGGCTTGACTGTATGGAACCGCGGCGCGACGATCGGCTCATGACCGACACCGCCCCCGAGGTCGACCGCAAGCCCACCAAGGCGGAGCGGGGGGCGGCGACGCGGGCGCGGCTGCTGGACGCCACGCTCGAGTGCCTCGTCGAGCTGGGATGGTCAGGCACGAGCACGACCGAGGTGGTCCGCCGCGCCGGGGTGTCCCGGGGCGCCCAGGTGCATCACTACCCCAGCAAGGAGGACCTCGTCCTGGCGGCCGTGGAGCACCTGTGCATCCGCCGCATGGAGGAGTACCGGGCGGCCTTCGAGGGCCTGCCGCCCGAGAAGCGCACCACCGACGCCTCCATCGACCTGCTGTGGTCGATGTGGTCGGGTCCGACGTTGGGGGCCTGGCTCGAGCTGGCGGTGGCGGCCCGCACCGAACCGGCGTTGCACGAGCGCTTCGTCGAGTTCGAGCGGCGGTTCTTCGACGCCGCCGTGGCGCTGTTCCGGGAGACGCAACCCGACGTCGCCGAGCCGGCGTTCGCCCGGTTGGCGCTGCGGTTCACGTTCTGCCTCCTCGACGGCCTGGCCGTCACCCGGCTCGCCGGCGTGGACCGGCAGGAGCTGGACGAGGTCCTCGAGGCGTTCAAGTTCATCGCCGCCACCCTCTCGATCCCCGGACAGGCGGTCCGCCCATGAGCACGGCCGTCATCGACCGCGACCGGGCGCCCGTCGGCCGCCTGCCGGCCGGGACGCTGACCGTCCTTGTCACGGACATGGTCCGCTCCACGGAGCTGGCCGAACGGCTCGGCGACCGCGCCTGGTGGCAGATCCTGCGGGCGCACGCCGCCCTCGTGCGGTCCGAGATCGAGCGCCACGACGGCATCGAGGTGAAGGCGCTGGGCGACGGCTCCATCGTGGTGTTCCCCAGTGCCCGCCGGGCGATCCTGGCCGCCGTCGACATCCAGCAGGCCCTGGACCGACACCGCCGCGAGGACCCGTCCCACACCGTCGAGCTGCGCATCGGGCTCCACACCGGGGACGTCGTCGAGGCCGACGGCGACGTGTTCGGGCAGAACGTGATCCTCGCCGTGCGCATCGCCGACGCCGCCGGGCCGGGCGAAGTGCTGGTCTCGGGTCTCACCCACGACCTCACGGTCGCCGCCGGCGACCTCCCCTTCGGCCCCGGCCGAGACGTTGCCCTCGAGGGCTTCTCCCACCCGTGGCGGGTCCACCGGCTCGCCTGGCACTGAAGGAGTGGCGTCATGACCATGACGACGACCGTGACGAC
>DASQUY010000578.1:0-4834 GCA_035641055.1 Acidimicrobiales bacterium
GCCTGGGGCTCCTGGTCGCCATCGTGCTGGCGCGTGCGCTCGGCCCGGAGGGCTACGGGACGTACTCGTTCGTGTTCGCGATGGTGTCGTTGATCGCCGTACCGTCCCAGCTCGGGCTGCCCAACGTCGTCGTGCGCGAGACGGCGCGCGCGCAGCTCCACGAGAACTTCGCCCTCATGAGGGGCCTGTGGCGCTGGGCCACGGGAGCGGCCGCCCTGTTCTCGCTCGCCCTCGCCGGCGCGGGCCTCGTCGTCGCCCTGGTGCTCGACGACCGGCTCGGTGCGGCGGAGCTGACGACCTTCGCCTTGAGTCTTGTGCTGGTGCCGCTCCGCGCTCTCGGGAACCTGCGGGGCGCCGCGCTGCGCGGGCTGCGTCGAGTCGTACTCGGGCAGCTCCCGGAGACGGTGCTGAGGCCGGCCTTTCTGCTCGTCTTGCTTCTGGGGCTCCTGCTCCTCCCCACGGGTTCGCTGACCCCCGCCCGCGCGATGGGCCTCCACTCCCTGGCCGCTGGCCTGGCCTTCGTCGCGGGCGGCTGGATGCTCCTGCGCGCGCGGCCGGCCGGGATGCGCGCCGCGCCCCCACTGACCTACCAGCCCCGGGCGTGGATCACCGCGGCGCTGCCCCTGGCGCTGGTCTCCGGCGCCAATCTCGTCATCCAATACACCGACGTGCTGGTCCTCGGGCTCTATCGACCTGCCGACGAGGTCGGGCTGTATCGGACCGCGGCGTTGAGCGCGACAACGGTCGCCTTCGGGGTGCACGTGGTGACCACGGTGGCTGCACCGCATTTCGCGCGGCTCCACGCGGCCGGGGAGACGGCGCGGCTCCAGCGCGTGGTCACCGCAAGCACGTGGGCGATCCTGCTGCTCACGGTTCCGGTCGTCCTCGCCGCCGCGGTCGGCGGCGGGTGGATCCTCGGCCACGCGTTCGGTATCGAGTATCTGGGCGCCCGCGACACACTCTCGGTGCTGCTGCTCGGTCAACTCGTGAGGGCGGTCGTGGGGCCTGTCGCGATGCTGCTCATCATGACGGGCCACGAGGGCGAGACCGCCCGGGGCATGACGGTGGGCGCGGTCGCCAACCTGATCCTGAACCTGCTGCTCGTCCCGAGCTTCGGCATGATCGGGGCGGCTGCCGCCACCGCCGCCTCGCTCGCGGTCTGGAGCGTCCTGCTCTGGTCCACGGCCCGCCGACGGCTCGGGATCGAGACCCTTCCCTTCGTCCTCCCGCGACGCTGACGACACCCGTGAGAAGACCGAGCATCACCGTGGTCATCCCCACCTACAACGACGGCGTGCACCTCGGGGCGTGCGCTTGCGTCGGTGCTCGAGCAGGAGCTGCCCGCCGACGAGGTGATCGTGGTCGACGATGGCTCCGATCCGCCCGGACGTCACGCCCTTCGTGGAGCCGTTCCTCGGCCAACGGATCGACGTGCGGCTCGTGCACAAGCCGAACGAAGGCCCGTCGAGCGCTCGCGAATTCCGGCCTGGCCCTGGCGCGCACGACGCACGTGGCCTTCCTCGACGCAGACGACTCGTGGCAGCGCGACTTCCTCTCGAGCAAGGTCCGCCTCGTGGAGACCGCAGCTCACCCGGCCGATGCCTCTGCCGGGGTGTACGGGACCTTCGTCGACGGGACGACGGGACGACCGGAGACGTTCCGCAACGCCGACGGACCGATCGACCCGACTGGATCGGGGGGCCGGGCGGAGTGCCGGGTCGTGCGCACCCTGTGCACCTCCCGCGGGTCCGGCCGAGGTCGCGCTGTGGCTGACGAGTCGGGCTCTGCCCCCTCCCTCGAACGACCCTTCGTCGAGTCGCGCGAGCGCACAGCACCTTCCTGACGGCACCAGCTCAGAGGCGTTCCACGTTCTCCCGGATCGGGAGCCACCCTCGGGTGTCGAGCACGGAACGGGAGTGCTCCACCACCACGGCGGGGTCGAAGGCGTCGTGGTCGACCAGCGCCACCACCATGTCGGCGGCGGCCAGCTCGTCGGCCGACAGCTCCACCGGCATGGCCCCGGGCGGGAAGTCGCCGGGCGCCACGTGCGGGTCGCAGGCCCGCAGGTCCGCGCCCAGGTCCGCCAGCAGACGGGTGATGCGCCTCGAGGGGGCCTCGCGGCAGTCGCCGACATTGCGCTTGAAGGACACGCCCAAGAGCAGGATCCGACTCCCCTTCACCGCCTTGGCCTGCCGGTTGAGGGCCACGACCAGGCGGCTGACCACGTAGTCGGGCATGTGGTCGTTGACGTCGTTGGCCAGCTCGACGAACCGGAAGCTCCGCCCGAGGCGGCGCCGCACCTGCCAGGACAGGTAGCTGGGATCGACCGGCAGGCAGTGCCCACCGACGCCCGGACCCGGCGTGAACCGCAGGTAGCCGAAGGGCTTCGTGGAGGCGGCGTCGATGGCCTCCCACATGTCGATGCCCAGGTCGTCGGCGAACATGGCCAGCTCGTTGACGAGGGCGATGTTGACGTGGCGGAAGGTGTTCTCGAGCAGCTTCGTCAGCTCCGCCACCATGGGGCCCGAGACCGGGACCGTGCGGTCGACGAGCCGGTCGTAGAAGCCGCGTACGGCCTCCAGGCTGGCGGCGTCGATCCCCGACACGACCTTCGGGGTGGTCACCAGCGTGTGGCTACGGTTGCCCGGGTCGATGCGCTCCGGCGAGTAGCCGAGGTGGAAGTCGGCTCCGGCGGCGAGCCCCGAGCCCCGCTCGAGGAGGGGGCCCACCAGCTCCTCCGTGGTACCTGGGTAGGTGGTCGACTCGAGAACGACGGTAGCGCCGGGCCGGAGGAGCCCGGCCAGCGACCGGGCGGCGTCCTCGATATAGGACAGGTCCGGCGTCCCCTCACGCAGCGGCGTGGGCACCGCGATGACGGCCACGTCGAACCCGTCGATCCCGTCGAGGTCCGCGACCGGCCGGTAGCGACCGCAGTCCAGCGCCGCCCGCAGCACGTCGTCGCCCACATCCTCCACGAACGAATCGCCGGCGGCCAAGGCCTTGATCCGGTCGCCGTCGACGTCGTAGCCCACCACGTCAAAGCCCACCTCGACCGCCCGCATCGCCAGGGCCAAGCCGACGTAGCCCTGCCCGACGACGATCAACCTCGTCGCTCCCATGGCCCGACATCATGGCGCATGAGCACCTGCCCTGTCGGGCCGCCCGGCACGCGCCCGGTGCGTCCTACCTGCGACCACCTCCGGCACGGGCCGACCCGGGAACCGCATAGCCTGGATGTTCGTGTCCCGCGGGCCGACGAGATCGGCGACGAGCACCCCACGGTGGCAGCGCGACGGGAGCCTGGTGATCGACGGGGTCACGTTCGTCCCGAGTCCGCCGGGAGCGGGCCGCTTCCAGTCGTCGTCGAGCCGGTTCTGCCTCGTCAAGCGCCGCGACCTCGTCGAGGACTACCTCGCGCTGATCGACGATCTCCGACCGAAGGTGATCGTCGAGCTGGGTGTCCTGGAAGGCGGCAGCACGGCTCTGCTGGCGCTGGCCGCCGAGCCGGAGAAGCTGGTCGCCGTCGAGAAGGCGGCCGCCCGGTCCTCCGGCCTCGCGGACCTCATCGCCGAGCGCCGCCTCGAGGACCGCCTCCACGTCCACTACGGGACCGACCAAGCCGACACCGAGTGCCTCACCGCCATCGTGGATGCAGCGCTCGACGGTCGCGCGATCGACCTCGTCGTCGACGACGCATCCCACGCGGTCGAGCCGACCCGGGCGTCCTTCAACGTGCTCTTCCCGCGGATCCGCCCGGGCGGCGTCTTCCTCCTCGAGGACTGGTCGTGGGCCCACGTGGGCTTCGGCAGCCACCGGCTCGACGAGGTGCCGCTCACCGCGGTGCTGTTCGAGCTCGTCATGGCCCTCCCCTCGACCCCCGGCCTGATCAGCGAGATCCGGATCACGCAGGGGTGGGCGGCGGTCGTCCGCGGCGACAAGCAGCTCGACCGGGCGACCTTCGACCTCTCCGCGGCGTACTCCGCCCGCGGCCGCGACCTCGTGGCGCCGCTCGCCGACCGGGCGGGGCACTGACCATCGTTGCCGCGACGGTCGTGGCGCCTACCCTGATGGGGTGCTCATCGGATCCCACGTGAAGTCGGACGATCCGCTCGGCATCGCCGCCGCCGAGGACGCCGACCTGGTGCAGATCTTCCTCGGCAACCCGCAGAGCTGGAAGAAGCCGCCGCCGCGGGACGACGCCGAGGCGCTGCGGGCGTCGCCGCTGCCCATCTACGTCCACGCCCCGTACCTGGTCAACGTGGCGTCGCCCAACAACCGCATCCGCATCCCCTCCCGCAAGATCCTCCAGCAGTGCTGCGACGCCGCCGCCGAGATCGGCGCCCGGGCCGTGATCGTCCACGGCGGGCACGTCACCGAGGACGACAAGCCGGGCGCCGGGTTCGAGCGCTGGCGCAAGGCGCTGGGCCAACTCGAGTCCGACGTGCCCGTCTACCTCGAGAACACCGCCGGAGGCGACCACGCCATGGCCCGGCACTTCGACACCATCGCCGGGTTGTGGGAGGAGATCGGCGACATGGGCATCGGCTTCTGCCTCGACACGTGCCACGCCTGGGCCGCCGGCGAGGCGCTGGTCGACGCCGTCGAGCGCATCCGGTCGATCACCGGCCGCATCGACCTGGTGCACTGCAACGACTCGAAGGACGAGGCCGGTTCCGGTCGCGACCGCCACGCCAACATCGGCACCGGCACCATCGACCCCGAGTTCCTCGTGGCGGTGGTCGAGGCCGCCGACGCCCCGGTCGTGTGCGAGACGGCCGACGAGGGTCGCAAGGACGACATCGCCTTCCTGCGCGACCGCACGTCGTCGTAGCCC
>DASQUY010000579.1:0-3388 GCA_035641055.1 Acidimicrobiales bacterium
TCGTGAACCTCGGGCGGCGGGTCGGACACCGTCCACAGCCCCTGCCAGGTGAACTCGCCACAGCAGTAGACCTCTCGGTGGTCGCCAAAGAGGGGTCCGATCCGGCCCTCGTCGTACGCGCTCGCCCACCACTGCTGCGCCTCCAGGCGGCACACGGCACGGAGTTCGGCACCGAAGCGTTCGGCAACTGCGGCGGCGATCGGAGAACGCGCCGGCGCCAATCGGAACGCCCGAGCGAGATGGGTGGGCGCGTCCGGAAGCCACGGGCCGGCGAAGCGCTCGGCGGCCGAAACCGCCCGGCGAACGAGATCTCCCCATGACATCGCTTCGACGGAATCAACTGCCGCACCGACGGCAGCGATGTCGGCATCGGGTGCACTGTCGAACCAAGACACGTCGGCGCGATGCTCGACTTCAAGAGCCTGGACAAGTGATACGCCCGCCGGAGCCGCCAACAGCATCGTCGCGAAGTCGGCATCGCTCACGCCGCCATCATGGCGCGAACGCCCCGCTCACCGGCAGGACTTCCCACCCACAACCACCCGCGGACCATCCCCGAACGCCGGCTCGTGGATATCCATCGAGGGACGACCTATATCGGCGGGGCGGCCAGTGGTCCGTCGGGACTTGCGTTCACCCTGACCCCCCTATCGAGTTGCCCCTACGCGCGGGAGCGACGTCCTCGTCCCCCCGACCATGTCACACGGCGCGTGCCCGGCGGCCGAGAGCGGCGGCGCTGGCGCCCAGCATCGCCATCGTCACGGCGAGCTGACCGAACCACCAGGCACCGATCCCGTGGTGGCCCGTCACGGGGCAGGTGACGGTGAACACGAGCGCGATGAGGCCGGCCACGACGCCGGCCACGGCGGCTGACGGGTGCCGGCGAGCGGCGGCGACGACGGTCAGCATGATCGCCGCCAGCAGTCCCAGGCCGGCCAGCGACACGATCAACGGCTCGGCAGCCGCCGGCTCGGCGGGCGCCGGCTCGATGACCGCGCTCACGACGATGGCCAGCGGCCACCCGAGGCCGAGGACCGCCGCCCACGCCGGCGCGAGGCGGCCGTGCGGGGCGCCCGCCGCCGGCCGCACAAGCCCCGGCCGGGCCACCGTCGGTCGGACGGCGGCCGGAGCCCCCCTGCGGATGGTGGGGACGCGGTCGAGCACCGGATCGACGAGTCGAGCACGTTGTCCATCCATGGATGCCTCCTGTCGGTCACGACCATCTTCGCGCCTCTAGGCTGCGCCTCGCAGTCACGGATCCCCGGTCATCGGACGAGGCGGTCATGGCAGACGCTGGCATCGTGGTTCGACCCATCGGACGGGTCCGGTCGCCGCTGACCGACCCGAGCACAGCGCCCAAGCAGGGCGACGAGGGGTCGCCCGAAACGCGGCTGGTCTTCGAGCCGGCCGTGCTCGACGGGCTGCGCGACATCCGGGCAGGTGAGGAGATCATCGTCCTGACGTGGCTCGACCGGGCCCGGCGCGACGTCCTCTCCGTGCACCCCCGGGACGACACGACCGTGCCGGAACGCGGGGTGTTCAGCACCCGCTCGGCCGACCGTCCCAATCCCATCGGGCTCCACCGCGTCGAGGTCGTCTCGACGGACGGGTCGACCTTCCGGGTCCGGAACCTCGAGGCCGTCGACGGGACGCCCGTCCTCGACGTGAAGCCCGTCCTGTAGGAGGCCGAGGCCGACCTCAGGGTTTCCGGGCGCGCACGAGGAGGAAGAACGGCACGATCCGCGTGTCGGCGACCTCGGGGTGTGCCGCCGCCATCTCCTCGTCGGCGTGCGGCTCGGCCACCGCCTCGATCGCCAGGCCGGCGTCGGCCACGGCGTTGAGCCAACCCGAGAGCGTGCGGCGGGCGTACGTAATTGTGAACGGTCGCAGCTCGCGGCGCACCTCAGGCGGCGCCGCGCTGAAGATCCACCTCTCGGTGACCGGTCCCTCGTGGAAGTAGTCGCCGACGGCGAGCGCCTCGCGAGCCCCCGACTCGTCGTCGACCCACCGGCGAGTCGGCGTCGAGGTTGCGGGGTGCACGACCGAGAACTGCACGAAGCCCCCGGGGCGGAGCACACGGCCGACCTCCCGCAGGGTCACCTCGGGGTCGGCGACGTCCATGAGGCTCATGAACGCCGTGACGGCATCGAAGCTGGACGCCCGCACGGGCAGGACGGCGCCGTCGCCTAGCAGGTAGCGGATGCCCCGCCCATCGTTGCGGGTCGTGGCGGCGGCCTCGATGAAGTTCTCGGCAACGTCGAGCGCGACGACCCGACCGCCTCGATCGGCCAGGAGCCGCGTGTTGTGCCCCTCCCCGCAGCCGAGGTCCAGACACAGGAGCCCGTCGACGGGGGGCAGCAGCGCGAAGAACGCCGGCGTGTTGACCAGGTCCCGGTAGACGTCGTACCCGGCGCGGCTCAGCTCCGTCCACGCCGGGGCGTTGGCGTTCCAGAGCGCTCGCGTGTCCGGGCGTGCCACCCCGTCATCCTGGCATCGCCCGCCGCCCGCCGGTCACCCCCCGAGCCCGAGCAGGTCGAGCACGCCTCCGACCAGCCCGCCGACCAACCCGGGGTCGGAGCTGTCCTCGGGCGCATCGGTGGTCGGCGGCGTCTCGGAGACCGAGCTCGTGGTCGTGGTGGTGGCCTCGGTGCCGGGAGATGTCGTGGCGGGGTACGGCGTGGACGGCGTCGAGGGGCTCGGGTCGATGGTGGTGGTCGAAGACCAGCCCTGGGCGTCCGCCGAGGCGGTACCGCTCGGGGTGGCGACTCGCGTGGCCGGGCCGTCCGGGACCGTGCCTGGGGCCGACGCGCCGACATCGCTCGTGCCGACGCCGGAACCCGAGCTGCCGTCCACCGTCCTCCCGGCACGTGGCGTGACGGATGCGGCGCCGGCCGCCACCGACTCGTCCGGGTCGGTCACGTCCGGTCCCGCCGAGCCGGGCGGTACCGGGCTCCTGTTCCCGCTTGTGCCCGGGGCGGTCGCGGGGGCCTCGGCGGGCGGCGGAGCCCCGAGGTCGCCAGCGCCGTCATCACTCATCCCCGACACGAGCCAGTACCCGCCCAGTCCGGCGGCGCCCACCAGCAGCACGGCCACCGCCGCCATCCGGGGATCGGCCCGGTGCCACGCCACCGTCACCGTGCCCTTCAGGGCAACCAAGAAGTCCCAGACTGCCCGCACGGCCGCCATCATGGCACGACCGCGGACGATGGCTCCCCCTGACGTCGGCAGCCGGCGCCGCCCCCGGGCCACGGGCAGCCCACCTGGCAGTAGCCTGAACGGGTGATCGCCGCCGCCTCGCCGATGGCCGATGTCACGGCCAGTAACGACACGCTGCGGCGGTTCCTGCACGGCCTTCCCGGCGTCGACCAGGTGGGTGCCGAGGCCCGCG
>DASQUY010000580.1:0-8624 GCA_035641055.1 Acidimicrobiales bacterium
CCACCCGCCGATGCCGATCGTCATCCCCGACCGGAGCTCCCCGACCACGTCCTCCTCGGTCAGCCGCTTGTCCCCCCTGGTCGGCACGCCCATGACGGGCGCACGCTAGCAGCGCCCCTACAACGCGGAACCTGCTGTCACCGGTCTGGGTAGAGCCAAGCCCGTAGCAGCCGGGTGACCCGCGGCATCACGAGCCAGGTCATGATCGGGACGGTCACGGCCGTGGTGACCGCCAGCCTGGGAACGAGACTGAGGCCGTCGATCAGTGGCTCGAGGGCAACGACCACGAGCGTGATCAGGGGAAAGATCGTGATCCAAGTCAGTAGCGCCATCTTGTACGGCGGTGGTGGCGGGGTGCCCTGGCGACCGGAAAGCGTGAACCACGTCTCGAGCCCGGTCAGGAACTGAGTTCGCATCGGGCCGATCACGTGCGGCTCGGCGCGCTGGAGCCAGGCGGCACGCTGATCGGACTCGAGCCACGCGCGCAGGTGCTCGCCCGTGTCGAACCGATAGACGATTCGGTAGTCGCCGGCGGACGCGCTCTCGGGGCGGAATACCTCGACGCCGAGGTGGCCTGGAAACCGGCTCGCCGCGGCGTTGATGCCCTCCAGGAACTGCTCGTAGAAGGGCTCGTGACCGGGCTTCACCCGGCGGGTCACCGTTGTGGTGACCGGACCCTCGGTGCCGTCCGGCAGCGCGTCGACGCCCTCGTTCATGTGATCCTCTTCGTCACCGAACCTGGTCTCACGCGGGCGCCGGCGCCTCGGCGTCGAGCCGCTCCCGCAGGGCGAAGCGCTGGATCTTGCCGGTCGGGGTCTTGGGGAGCCCGTCCACGACCTCGATGCGGCGGGGCCGCTTGAACCCCGCCATCCGGTCCCGGCAGTGGGCCTCGACGGCGGCGGTGTCAACCTGATGACCGGAGCGGGGCACCACGAAGGCGACGGTGACCTCGAGGCCCTGGGCGTCGCGGCCGCCGACGACGGCCGCCTCGAGGACGTCCGGCTGCTCGACGAGCACGCCCTCGACCTCGGCGGGCGAGACCCAGATGCCGCCGGCCTTGATCATGTCGTTGTTGCGGCCCAGGAAGGTCCAGTAGCCGTCCACGGACCGGCTGTACACGTCGCCGGTGACCAGCCACTCGCCCTGGAACGCGGCCCGGGAGGCGGCGTCGCGGCACCAGTACCCGGTCGCCACCGACGGGCCCCGCACCTGCAGCCGCCCAGGCGTGTCGGCCTCGGCCAGCTCCCGCCCGGCGTCGTCGACCAGCCGGGCCTCGTAGCCGGGCACGGGGACGCCGCTGGTGCCGGGCCGCTCGGCGCCCTTCGTGTTGGACAGGAAGATGTGCAGCGCCTCGGTCGACCCGATCCCGTCGAGCACCGGGTGGCCGAACCGGCCCGAGAAGCGCCGCTGCAGGTCGGCGGGCAGGGCTTCGCCAGCGGTGACCGTGCAGCGCACCGAGGCGAAGGCATCGTCGGCCGGGTCGGCGTCGAGCAGCGCGGCGACGAAGCCGGGCGTGGCGAAGAACAGCGTGGGCTGCTCGGCCCGCACCAGGTCGAGCACCTCGGGGGGCGTGGGCGGCCGCGGGTTGAGCACGGCACTGGCGCCCACCGACAGCGGGAAGGTGAGCGAGTTGCCGAGCCCGTAGGCGAAGAACAGCTTCGGCACCGACAGGCACCGGTCCTCGGGCCCGATCTCCAGGATCGAGCGGGCGTAGGTGTCGGCGGTGGCCTGCAGGCTGGCGTGGCGGTGCATGACCCCCTTGGGCAGCCCGGTCGTCCCCGAGCTGTACAGCCAGAAGGCCGGCGAGTCGGGCCCCGTCGCCGCCACCGGCGCCTCGCCACGGTCCGTGAAGTCGGACCAGCCGTGCACCGGGAGGTCCCCCGCGTCGGCGGGCTCGCCGATCACGACGGCTTGGCGTAGTTCCGACGCCCGGCCCCCGATCGTGGGGAGCTGTTCCCGATACCGGTCGGACACCACGACGGTGCCGGCCTCGGCGTCGGCGACGATGGCGGCGAGCTCGTCGCCGGTGAGCATGGTCGACAGCGGCACCGGCACCGCCCCCGCGCGCAGGCCCCCGAGGAGCCAGGCGGGGAACGCCAGCTCGTCGTCGACGACGAGCGCCACCCGCTCCCCCCGGCGCACGTCGAGCCGACGCAGGGCGTTCTGGGCGCGCCACACCTCCTGCTGGAGCTCGGCGTAGGTCACGGCGACGCCGTCGATCCGGTAGGCGGTGCGGTCGCCGTGGCCAGCCTCGAGCTGGCGGTCGAGCAGCCAAGCGGCGGCGTTGTACTGGTCCATGGCCCCCCTCCTCGTGGTGCCCTCCGGCCTACACCCGCACGTACTCGTAGTCGACGGGCTTCTGGTGAATACCGGTCGTCGGCGCCGCGATCCAGCCGGCCATCTTGTCGGGTTCGCGCACGCCCACCATGAGCGACTCGACGTGGGCCCGGTCGTCGTCGGTGGGCAACCAGTCCCGGACGCCCGCCGCCCACTCGTCCTCGCCGATCAGCTGGCCGTCCGGGCTGATCCGCTGGCCAGCGAAGGCGCCGACGGCGCGGTGGAAACCCAGGTGGGGCAGCCGCAGCTCGCGGCCGACCGCGGCGAGGGTGCGGTTCCACCGCTCGACGCCCTTGCGGCAGTCGGCGACGTAGTCGTCGCGCAGGGTCTCGTTGAGGGCGGCGAGCGCCGGTGCGTCCCGCTCGCCGATGCGTCCGTCGATCACGCCGGGGACGGGCCGGGTGGCCGCCTGCAGGCGGTGGTCGTCGTCCCGCGTGGACTCCTGGAACCGGCCCTTGAGCCCGGCGGCGTAGTAGTTGGCGGCGTTGGTCGACGTCTCGGCGCCGAACAGGTCGAGCGACACGCTGTAGTGGAAGTTGAGGTAGCGCTGCAGCGTGTCTACGTCGATGCCGCCGTGGGGCCGGACGTCGTCGGTGTCGTGCTCACGCATCAGGTCGACCGTGCGCTGCACCACACGACCCATCCCGGTGGCGCCCACGAACATGTGGTGCGCCTCCTCCTTGAGCATGAAGTCGCAGGTGCGCGACAGCGGGTCGAAGCTGCTCTCGCGTAGCGAGGCGAGCTGGAACCGGCCGTCGCGGTCGGTGAAGTAGGTGAACAGGAAGAACGACAGCCAGTCGGGGGTGGGCTCGTTGAACGCCCCCAGGATGCGCGGGTTGTCGGGGTCGCCGGAGTGGCGCTCCAGCATCTCGTCGGCCTCGTCGCGGCCGTCGCGGCCGAAGTACCGGTGCAGCAGGTACACCATCGCCCACAGATGCCGCCCCTCCTCGACGTTCACCTGGAACAGGTTGCGCAGGTCGTAGAGGCTGGGCGCGGTCAGGCACAGGGCCCGCTGCTGCTCCACCGACGCCGGCTCGGTGTCGCCCTGCACGACGACCAGCCGGCGCAGGTCGGAGCGGTGCTCGCCGGGCACCTCCTGCCACGCCGGCTCGCCGAGGTGGTCGCCGAAGCCGATCCGGCGGTCGGGTTCGGGGTCGGCCAGGAAGATGCCCCAGCGGTAGTCGGGCATCCGGACGTAGCCGAAGTTGGCCCAGCCCTCCTGGCCGACGTCGATGGCGGTGCGGAGGTAGACGTCGTTGTCCTGGAAGGCGACGGGCCCGAGCTCCTTCCACCACTCGATGAAGCGCGGCTGCCACGACTCCAGCGCCCGTTGGAGCCGGCGGTCGCCGGCGAGGTCGACGTTGTTGGGGATCCTGGTGTCGATGTCGACGGTGGTCATGGGTCGGCTCCTCGGAACATCGTCACACGCGTGTGGGGTCGTAGGAGGGCCGCGCTCCGGTCCCGTAGCGGCGGAGGGCGCCCTCGGGGCCGACGGCGTTGGGGCGCTGGAAGACCCAGTTCTGCCAGGCGGAGAGCCGGCCGAAGATCTTGGTCTCCATGGTCTCGGGCCCGGCGAACCGCAGGTTGGCCTCCATGGCGGTCAGGGCGTCGGGCGAGAAGCCGGCCCGCTCCTCGAGCGCGAGCCGCACCTCGTCGTCCCAGTCGATGTCGTCGGGCGTAGACGTGACCAGGCCGGCCTCGGCCGCCTCGGCGGCGAGCAGGTCCTTGCCGATCCGGGCCCGGGCGGTGGCGAGCCCGCCGTCGTCGCCCCAGAACCGGGTGGCGAGGCGGCTGAGGCCGTTGGACATCGGGAGCCACCCGTCGTTCGCCTCGGTCAGCCGGAGCTGGGCGGGCGGCAGGTCGCGGTCCGGGTGGGTGCCGTCCAGCATGAACGAGCGGTCGGCGGCGAGGGCGAGCTCGGCGAGCAGGCTGGTGAAGCAGCTTCCGGGCTCGACGAGCGCCACGAGGGTGCGGGCGGAGAGGTCGAGGCGCCGGAGGGTGCGGGCCCACAGGAGGCGGAGCTCGCGCACCAGCCAGTGGTCCGGGTGGGCCACCAGGGGCTCCTCGGCGGCGAGAGCGAGCGCCGAGTCGCCGGCGGTGCGCAGCACCCACGTGCCGAGATCGGGTTCGTTGAACCGCAGCCGGAGGATGGCGTCGTCGAGCTGACAGGCGGCGGCGAGCAGCCAGGCCTCCGCGCCCCGTGCCAGCAGTCCCTCGGGGTCGGACGGCTCGGGCCCGGTGGGCGTGTGTACCGTGATGTCGGCGACGCCGAGGCTGCGGTCGAGCACGACCAACACGGCGCCGTAACGCAGCGCGTCGGCGCCGATCTCGACGTCGAGGGGCGCCAGGACCACGCCGGGCCCCCGGTCGGGTCGGTCCGAGACGGCGGCACGGGCCTGCGCCCGCTCCTGCACGAGCTCGTCGAAGCGGCTGCGGGGGGCCACGGCGTCGACCAGGCCCCAATCCATCGCTTGCCGTCCCTTGACCCCCTCGGCGCGAGTGGCGAACACGTCGGCGCGGTCGCGCCGGACGTGGCGCTTGTCCACCAGCCGGGTGAGCCCGCCGGTGCCGGGCAGCACCGCCAGCAGCGGCACCTCGGGCAGCGACACGGTGGAGGACCGGTCGTCGACGAGGAGGATCTCGTCGCACGCCAGCGCCAGCTCGTAGCCGCCGCCGGCGGCGGTGCCGTTGACCGCAGCGATCCACGTCTGGCCGGAGTGGGCGGTGGCGTCCTCGATGGCGGCGCGGGTCTCGTTGGTGAACTTGCAGAAGTTCACCTTGTGGCCGTGGGTGGCGCCGGCGAGCATCTGGATGTTGGCCCCGGCACAGAAGACCTTGTCGAGGCCGCCCGTGACGACGACGGCCTTGACCTCGGGGTGCTCGAAGCGCAGCCGCTGCACGGCGTCGTGCAGCTCGATGTCGACGGCGAGGTCGTAGCTGTTGAGCTTGAGCTCGTAGTCGCTCCGGAGGCCCGCATCCGGCGTGACCCGCATGGCCAGCGTCGCCACCGGGCCGTCGAGGGACAGCTCCCAGTGCCGGTAGGCGGACGGGTCGGTGCGGAGCTCGATCGTCGGGGTGGTCGTCGCGGCGGTGCCCATGGGTTCCTCCGTCACGCTCCCTCGGTCTCCTCGTACCACCGGTTGGCGCCCGGGGCCCAGGCGGCGTGCCGGTCGTCGAACAGTGCCCTGGCCCGGTGCCCCGGCCAGCGCCGCGGGAGCAGCCGGCTCGGGATCTCGGGATCGACGAACGGGAAGTGCCGCCAGGCGTGCACGAGCTCGGTCAGCGCCACGAATCTTGCCCGGTCGTGCCCGGGCGACCGCCGGCCGAACGTCCGCACGAAATCCTCGTAGCGGGCGGCCAACCCGCCCAGGTCCCAGCCCCGCTCCAGCAGCTCGCTGGTCGAGGTGAGCTCGCCCGCCTCGGCCCGCAGCACCACCGCCCCCGGGAGCAGGCCGAGCTCCTTGAGCACGGTGTTGGCGTCGGCCTCGCGGTCGGGATGCGGCGACAGGGCCACGCCGGGAGCGAGGAAGCCGAAGCCGGCGAAGCCGAGCCGGCTGCGGAGCTGGTGCCGCTTGGCCCGTTGCTCCTCGGGGACCGAGCACAGCACCACCAACCACCGGCCATCCCACCCGTCGTCGCCTGCCCCGAAGCCGTAGATGCGCTCGGTGCCCGCGGTGAGCAGCTCCCGCCCGTGCTCCGTGAGCCGCCAACGGGCCCGGCGGCCTTCCTTGCGGGACCGCACGACGTCCTGGTCGGCGAGCCGGGCGAGCGCTTGGCGGGCGTTGCGCTCCTCGACACCCAGCAGCCCGAGCGACCGCACCACCGTCGAGGTCCAGGCCGAGCCGCCGTGCGGCAGCACGAACTCCCCCAACGCGGTCAGCAGCAGCGCCTTGGCGCTGGAGCCGGACCGGGGGCGCAGCGCGCGTTCGGTCACGGTGTCCGTTGTACTCCGCGAGCTCGCATTACACAATGGTGACGTATCGCCGCCGGAGTGTGGTCTTTTGTGTGCGTGTGTGGGCGGGTGTCAGCGGAGCGGCTCGTAGCGCAGCAACGTGACACCGGAGTCGAACGAGGTCGAACCGAGGAGAGACGCCGTCCACCGCGTCACCCTCGATGACGGTGGCGTTCCAGTCGAGTGCGCCCCTCAGGCTGCGAGTGGCCACGAACTTGGGCAGAGGGTTGAGCATGTCGGCCCACGCCCCCGTCTGGTGCGGCCAGAAGCCCGCCAGCCCCTCGTACGTCTTGCGCCCGAGAAGCATCCCAGCGACGCCGTCGAACTGGTCGAGGCTGGCGCCATCGTGCCCACCCTCGGCGACGTACCACTCGCCGACGTCGATTAGCCCGTCGACCGTCATGGTCGTCGTGTTGATCAGCTTCCCCATCGTGACCTCCGCGTGTCGTGCCCGGGTAGGACGGACGGGCGGACTCAAGCTCATCGCCCGGGATCACCCGAACAGCCCGTCGAGGATGGCGGCGGGTGATTGCCAGCCGGCGCCGCCGTCTCGGGCTTCGGGGGTGCGGGCGGTGATGGTCTGACCGGCGGCGTAGTGACGGCGGCGCAACTCGGTGGATCCTCGGGGCCGGTTGGTGGGTGGGGGATTGGGGGGTCGGATCCAGGTGCCATCGGGTCGGTAGAAGCGGGGGTGCCCGTCGACCAGCCGGACCCAGTGGCGGCCTTCGTGCATCAGCCGGTGGTGGCGTCTACAGAGCAGGCACAGGTTGTCGATGTCGGTAGGACCACCGTTCTCCCACCACTGGAGATGGTGGGCGTCGACGTGGCGGGCCTGACAGCCCGGGAAGGCGCAGCCGGGGCCGTCGCGGAAGCGCAGGGCGCGGCGCTGGGAACGGTTGGCTGTGCGTTGGCTGCGCCCGAGGTTGAGGGGCTGGCCGTCGCGGTGGACCAAGGCTCGTAGTCGGGCGTCGCAGGCCAGGCGGCGGGCGGTCTCGGTGCCGATGGGGGGACCGTCGTTGAGGGAGCAGCGGCCGACCTCACAGCCATGGGTCAACACGTCGTGGTCCACCAGGAGCAACACTTCGGTGAGGTCGTCGCCGTCGTCGGGCACATCCCCGGCGGCCAGCGCCGCCCGGGCCAACGACACCAGCGCGTCCACCCGTCGGGAGGCGGCCGGGTCACGCGCTGCCAGGGTGGGGTCGACCTCCGAGGAGCGCGCGGGTTCGCCCCGCTCGCCGTCGTCGCCGGTGTCGCTCGCATCGGCGCCGTCGTCGCCCGTGTCGGCGGTGTCGTCTCCGTCGGCGGTATCGCCGGCGGTGCTCGGGTTGTCGCCGGCGGTGCCAGCCGTGGCCTCGCTGTCGTCACCGTTGGCTGCGGCATCCTCTGGGTGTGAGGCGCCCGTTTCGGGCACGTCGGACCCAGCCATGCCGGCGTCCTCCCGGCTGGTCGCCGGGGTATCGGCACCGCGGTAGCCATCGCGGTCGGTCGTGTCGCCGTGGGTTCGGTCGCTGTTGCCGCCGGTGCCGCTGGGTGTGGCGTCGTGGCTGTCGCCGTGGCGCCTGTGGTCCTCGGTGCTGTGGCCGTGGCTGCCCTGATCGCCGTTGTCGCTGCCGTGGTTGTCGTTGTCTTGGCGCCAGAGGAGCTCGCCGTGGGCTTCGAGGGCGGCGCGCAGCACGGCGGCGTCGTCGGGTTCCAACAGTCCGAAGATGCGCACGAGCCCGTCGGGCTGGTTGAACAGCCACAGGCCCCGGCGCTCCTGCTGGTGGCGCTGCCGGTCGGGGTTGTCCTGGTCGCGGGCATTCCGGTAGGCGCCCACGACCCGACCCAGTTGGCTCACCGACAGGTCGCGGGCGATGTCCAGCCACTTCTGGTCGGTGTCGGGTTCGGCGACCTTGCCCAGGAGCCGGAGCTTGGACCAGCCCAGCTCGCCGGCGGCGGCCGCGGCGGCGATGGCGGGCAGCTCGGCGAGCTGACGGCCGACTTTGGCGTGTTCGGTGGCGGTGTGGACGTCGATCCCCAGGTAGATGGAGGCCCAGTGGCCGAGGGAGCGGATGCCGGGGTCGCACCAGCCCCCGATCTCATCCAGGCGGCCCAGCAGTCCCACCAGCTCGGCGGTAGCGGCGTGGATGTGGCCGGCGAACTCGCCGAGCCGGGTGGTCAGGTCGTCGACTTCGGTGCGGATCACCGACGGGCCGTCGCCCGGTGACTGGGTGGGGGTGGGGGACATGTGTGCGACTTTAGCCAACACATGTACCCTACACAAACACTTATTCGTGATTTTCCGTTGCAACTCCGTTGCAAAGACCGGACGATCAGCCCGACTTCGGGAGCACTC
>DASQUY010000581.1:0-2381 GCA_035641055.1 Acidimicrobiales bacterium
CGCCGCGGCCCGCTGCGCCTGGTGCAGGACGGCGTAGGCCTCGGCCACCTCGGCGGGCGGCTCGCCGACGTGGACGCACCGAGTGATGTCGCTGCAGTAGCCCACGCCCTCGCTGTCGAGCATCGTGCCGCCGAAGTCGCACAGCACGACGTCGCCCGAGCGAATCACCCGCCCGCCGGCGTCGTGGTGCGGGCTGGCGGCGTTCTCGCCAGCGGCCACGATGGCGAAGTTCGCCCGCTCGTGGCCCTCAGCGACGATGCGAGCACCGAGGTCGGCGGACACCTCGGCCTCGGTGCGGCCGACCAGTGGGATCTCGCCTGCCTGCAGGTCGGCGGCGATGCGATCCACGGCTGCGGCGGCGCGGCGCAGCGCCTCGATCTCGGCGGCGTCCTTGACCGCCCGCAGGGGCGCCATCACGTCGCTCGCCTTGATGAACCGCGCCGTCGGGAGCGCCGCTTGGAGGTCGAGGAGGAACCGGGCCCAGGTGTGATCACCGATCGCCAGCGTGGCGGCGCTCGTGGCCAGCCGGCCGACGATGGCGACGGGATCCTCGGCCTCGTCCCACGCCCGGAGGCGGAAGACGTCGGGCCGCTCGGCCACTCGGGGCGCCTCGAGGCGGGGGACGACCAGCGTGGCCTCGCCGTCGCGGGGCAGCACCAGCATGGTGAGCCGCTCGAGCGGCATCGCCGTGTACCCGGTGAGGTACGGCAGGTCGGGACCCACGGAGAGCAGCAGCGCGTCGACGCCGAGGTCGTCCATCCGCGTCCGGGCCCGGTCGGTGCGCTCGGCGAGCATGGGATGCATCGTACGCGGGTAGGGAATGACGTGGGTTTTGCTAGCCGGGCCTTACTCTCGGCGACGCACGCGCAGTAGATTTCTCACCGTTGGTGGCGGGCACGAGGAGGTGCGACCAGTGTCGACCCCACGACCGACCGCTCAGCTGCTCACCGCTGTCGGCGCGCTCGCCATCGGCGCCAGCGCGTTCTTCAACTGGTTCGACGACCTCGACGCGACCGAGTTCGCCACGCGCTGGCTGTTCTGGGACGACGCCAGGACGACCACCGACGAGTTCTCGTCGATGGCCGTGCCGCTGCTGGCGGCCGGGCTCATCGCCCTGGTGGGCGCCATCATCGGGTCGCGCCTGCTCGGCGGGCTCGGGTTGCTGGTGGGGCTGGCCACCGGCGTGACCTGGGCGGTCAGGCAGGCCGATGTCGACTCCGGCTTCGGCGTCACCGACATCCAGCTCGGCGCCTGGATCGCCCTCGGTGGTCTCGTGGCGTTGATCCTCGGGGTCGGCGGGCTGCGCCGGCGAGCCGAGGAGGAACGCGCGATGCGGGGCATCACCCCGGGCCCGACCCCGACCGCCTGAGCGACGCCCGTCTACTCGCCCGAACTTGCGGTGGTTACGGGGGTCATGGCCCCTCCATCCACCGCAAGTTCGGCCGTGTGCGCCGCCTGGCGGGCGTGGTAGCTGGAGCGGGTGAGCGGGCTCGACTCCACGTGTGCGATGCCGAGCGCCTCGCCGGCCGCCCGGTAGCGGTCGAACGTCGCCGGGTCGACCCAACGCGCCACCGGCAGGTGGTGGGTGGTGGGCCGGAGATACTGGCCGATCGTCACGATGTCGACGCCGACGGCGCGCAGGTCGGCGAGCGTGGACAGCACCTCGTCGTCCGACTCCCCCATGCCGACGATCAGCCCCGACTTGACGACCAGGCCGGCCTCCTTGGCCCGGGCCAGCACCGACAGGCTGCGGGCGTAGCCGGCCGACGGCCGCACGGCCCGTTGCAGCCGGGGGACGGTCTCGATGTTGTGGTTCAGGACGTCGGGCCGAGCCGCGAAGATCGTGGCCAGCGCCCCCTCGTCCCCCTTGCAGTCGGGGATGAGGACCTCGACCTGCACGCCCGGAGTCCGCCCCCGGACCGCCCGGATCGTCTCCGCGAACGCACCCGCTCCGCCATCGGGGAGGTCGTCACGCGCCACGGCGGTCACCACCGCGAACCCCAGGCCCATGCGCTCGACGGCCTCGGCGACACGCTCGGGCTCGCCCGGGTCCACCGGCTCGGGGTGGCGCGTGTCGACCAGGCAGAACCCGCAGGCGCGTGTGCAGCGTTCGCCGTTGATCATGAACGTGGCCGTCCCGTCGGCCCAGCATTCGAAGATGTTGGGGCAGCCCGCCTCCTCGCAGACCGTGACCAAACCGAGATCGCGCATCGTGTGCTTGAGCCGCAGGTACCCCGGGGCGGTGCGGAACCGCGACCGCAGCCAGGCGGGCTTGCGGCTGGCGATCTGCAGGCCGTCGGTGACCCCGGCCTCCGCCAGCCGGCCCTTGAGGCGGACGGGCACCGGCTCCCCGGTCGTTCTGGGTGCAGCTGTGCGGTCAT
>DASQUY010000582.1:0-6136 GCA_035641055.1 Acidimicrobiales bacterium
GTCGGACGTCTCGACCGGGGGCGGCTCGCCGGCCAGCACGCTGGCGTCGCCGGCCTCGAGCCGGTCGGCCATCTCGTGCAGGAACAGGAGGCCGCGCTCCCGGGACTGGTCGACGGCCTCGAGGTCGCGGGCATCGGCGAACAGGCTCGGGACCATGATCTGGCGCCGCTTGGCCACCAGCCGCAGGTAGCTGTCGCGGAGCCTGTAGAGCACCGAGCCCAGCCCGCCCGGCCACACGATGAGCACGACCAGCAGGCCGACGCCGCTCACGAAGAAGCTGAGCTCGGTGGGCAGGAAGTACTGGGCTCCGCGCACGTAGACCGCCCCGAGGACCGCCCCCGGCAGGGACCCCAGGCCGCCGATGACCACCATGGTGAAGGCGGCGAGGCTCTCCTCGGTGGCGTACGGCTGGATGCCCAGGCTGCGCTGATGGTGCACGAACACGGCGCCGGCGAAGGCGGCGATGAACCCGGCCACGGCGAACGCCGTCAGCTTGGCCCGGACCAGGTTCACCCCGTAGGCCTGCGCCCCCCGCTCGTTCTCGCGGACGCCGACCATCACCCGGCCCACGCGGGACCAGCGCAGCCGCCGGGCCATCACCATGACCAGCACCAGGCAGGCCAGCGTGAAGAAGTAGTACTGCGTCTCGCTCTCGATCGGGACCAACCCGAGCAGGGGCGCCCGGTCCAGCCGACCCTGCGGCAGCCACCACCCGAAGTCGCTCTGGTTGAGCCCGTACAGCGCCACCGCCTGGGCGAAGGCCAGCGTGGTCACGGCCAGGAGCAGGCCGCGGATCCGGAGGGCGGGGAGGCCGATGACGATGGACACGGCGGCGCCCACCGCCCCGGCGACCAGGAGGGCGATGGCCAGGTCCCATCCCAGGCGAGAGGTGACGGCGCCCCCGACGGCGGCGCCGATGGCCAGGAAGGCTACGGGGCCCAGGCTGACCTGCCCGGCCCACCCGGTGAGCACGACCAGGGACACGCCGATCATCGAGAAGACCACGATGACCCCCGCCAGGTTGACGGTGCTCTCGCTGGCCAGCACGGGCAGGCCGAGCGCGAACAGGCCGACGGCGGCCAGCAGCCCCCCGCGGGCCCACCGCACCTCGGGCAGGCGGGCCAGCTCCGCCGGTATCCGGCGGACGTCGGAGACCGCCTGCCAGCTCGACTGCTCGTCGCCCCGGGCCGTCTTGGTCCGCCTCTGCAACAGCAGCATGACCAGGATGACCACGAACAGGATGGGCGCCACCACCGCGGCCCGTCGGGTGTCCCAGATCACCGCCTGCTCGACGAGCCCCAGAGTGACCGCCCCGGCGAAGATCAGCGGCAGGTTGGTCATCCCGCCGATCACGCAGGCGGCCAGCGCCCGGATGAGGATGGCCGGGCCCAGCACCGACCCGAGGGGCACGCCCACCACGCCGGCCCGCATGAACACCGCGAGGAAGGCAAGCACCGCGGCCACGACCCAGACGACCGTCTGCACCCGCCGCACCGGGATGCCGAGGAGGCTGGCCCGATCCTCGCTCTCGGCGCTCGCCCGTACGGCGATGCCCATGTTGGTGAACCGGAAGAAGGCGGCGAGGCCCACGATGCACAGCGCCACGGCGGCCATGGCGATGATGGCGTTGCCGCCGAAGACGACGGGCGCGATCTCGAACTCGGCGTCGAACGGCGACGGGAACGACGTCGGCGCCGACTCGATGTCGAACACGTTGGGGAAGGCGTCGTTGGCGATCGTCGGCAACGCCAGCCCCAGCCCGGCCAGCAACTGGGCCAGCCCCAGCGTGGCCACGGTGAGGATCAGCCGGGGTGCCAGGCGGAAGCGGCGGATCACCACGAACTCGACCAGGGCTCCCAGCGCCACCGCCACCAGCAGCCCGAGTGGCAAGGCGACGAAGTACGGCACGCTGGGACCCACGAGCAGCAGCACCGCCGCCATCGTCGGGACCGTCCCGAGGTCGCCCTGGGCGAAGTTGACGATGCGGTTCGCCCGGTAGGTCAGGGCGATGCCGAACGAGATGAGGGCGGTCAGCCCACCGATGACGACGCCCTGGACCAGGACGCCGGCCGGCGCCGGCCAGAAGACCCGCTGGGCGACCAGGAGCGCCAGGATCGTGGCGGCCGTCGCCGGCACCGTGGACGTCCACAGCCACGCCACCGACAGGCCACCGGGCCGGGTCATGCCCCTGGTGACAGCTAGCTGTGGACCGGCCATCATCCCCCTCGAGAGTCCGGCTGCGTTGCGGTTTGTGCCCTGACTCACCCTAGGTCGACAATTTGACCTGCGGTCAAGATAGTGTCTCCATTGCATCACGCGTGACGTGACAGAGGAAGAGCCACGCGGAGGAAGAGTCGGACACTCGAGGTCGAGGGGGACGGAGATGGAGACGACACCCAAGAAGCGCGCCGGGTGGGCGCGCTACTGGCCGGTCCTGGCCGTCGTGGTGGTGCTGGTGGTTGCCCTGGTGGTGGGGGCGGTGCTCCGGGGAGACGACGGGGACGGGGACGACGAGACCGCCGCCGACTCCGGCACGGATGCAGGTGCGCCACCAGCGCTGGCGGCCTTCGGTGACGAGGACCCGCTGGACGCGCCGGACTGCGACCCCGAGACCGGCAGGCTGGCCATCCCCACCCTGTACTCCCCCAACTGCGTGCCGGTCTGGCCCGAGGACGGCGACAACGGCGGCGAGACCTACCAGGGCGTGACCGAGGACGAGATCGTGGTGGCGTACTACGACGGACAGGACGACCCGACGGCCGAGCAGATCGGCGAGGACATCCAGGGGGAGGACGCCCCCAGCGACGAGGAGGACATGGAGAACCGGCGGACGATCGTCGAGGTCTACAACGATCTGTTCGAGACCTACGGCCGCACCGTCAGGCTGGAGGTGGTCGAGGGCACCGGGCCGAACGACGACGACGCCGCCGCGCGGGCCGACGCCATTCGCATCGCCACCGACGTCGGCGCCTTCGCCGTCGTCGGCGGACCGACCCAGACCACCGCGTACGCCGACGAGCTGGCCGCCCGCGGCGTGATCTGCCTGTGCGCGAGCTCCCAGCCCATCGAGCGGTTCGAGGAGTGGGCGCCCTACGTCTGGGGCGGGCTCATGGCCTCCACCCAGGCCTACGTCCACCGGGCCGACTACATCACTGACAAGCTGGCCGGGCAGCCCGCCGAGTTCGCCGGCGATCCCGAGCTCCAGTCACAGGAGCGCAGCTTCGGGATCGTCTACTACGAGACGGCCGACAGCGCCTACCAGAGCGGCGTCGATTTCTTCGAGGACCGGCTGGCCGACTCCAACGTGGAGCTGACCGAGCGCATTCCCTACATCCTCGACCTGTCGCGGGCCCAGGAGGACGCGGCCACGATCGTCGCCCGCCTCAAGGACGCCGGGGTCACCAGCGTCGTCTTCGCCGGCGACCCGTTCTTCCCGATCTACCTGACCCAGGCGGCGACCAGCCAGGACTACCGGCCCGAGTGGGTCATCACCGGCTCGACCGGCACGGACTCGAGCGCCTTCGCCCGCCAGTACGACCAGGAGCAGTGGGCCCACGCCTTCGGCATCTCGGCCCTGGTGGCCCGGGTCGACCCCGAGGCCGACGTGCAGGAGACCAACCCCGTGGAGTGGGCGACGGGCGAGGAGCTCGCCTACGCACTCAACATCTTCGACATAGGCCGGGTGTTCACGGGCGTCCACCTGGCGGGGCCGAACCTGACACCGGAGACCTTCCGCGACGGGCTGTTCTCCTACGACCCCATCAACGGCTACGCCACCGCCTTCGGCACCTCCTACGGCACGGAGCTCTGGCCGTTCACCGACTACACCGCGGCCGACGACGTCACCGAGGTCTGGTGGGACCCGGAGGCGGAGGGCATGGACGAAGCCGATCAGATGGGCCAGGGCCTGTACCGCTACGCCAACGAGGGCCAGCGCTACCTGCCCGGGGAGATCGGCGAGTCGACGGCCGTGCCGTTCGAGGAGGCCGGCACCGTCACGCTCTTCGACGACATCCCCGACTCGGACCGGCCCCCGGAGTACGAGCCCCGCACCACCCGCACCGGTTGACCCGCCGCACGCACGAAGGAGCAGGACATGCCCGAGCTGAACGAAGCGGTGGTGGTCGCCGCCACCCGCAGCCCCATCGGGCGGGCCAACAAGGGCTCGCTGGTCGACAAGCGGGCCGACGAGCTGATGGCCGACATGCTCGTCGCCCTCATGGAGACGGTGCCGCAGGTGTCCAAGGACGACGTCGACGACATCATCTGCGGCAACGTCGCCCAGACCGGCGAGACCGGGTTCAACATCGCCCGGACCGCCGGCATCCTCGCCGGCTTCCCCCACTCGGTGCCGGGGCACACGGTGCAGCGGTTCTGCGCCTCGTCGCTCCAGGCCATCACCACGGCCGCCAACGCCGTGAAGGTGGGTGAGGGCGACGTCTACATCGCCTGCGGGGTCGAGAAGTCGTCCCGGCCCCCCGCGCCGGAGGGGCAGGCCTCGGGGTCGAGGCGCAGCGGTGGCGCGGGCGGTGGCCGGGGGTTCGGGCCCGGGGGCCTGAACCCCAAGCTGCTCGGCCGCGACAGCGAGTTCCCGTTCGTCTACATCCCCATGGGGATGACGGCCGAGAACGTGGTCGACCGCTACGGCGTCTCCCGGGCCGACATGGACGCCTTCGCCAAGCTCTCCCAAGACCGGGCGGTGGCCGCCCAGGCCGACGGCACCTTCGACCGGGAGATCACCCCGGTGACGAAGGACGACGGCACGGTGGTGGCGGCCGACGACGGGCCGCGCCCCGGCACCACCGTGGAGCGGCTGGCCGAGCTGCAGCCGTCGTTCAAGGAGGGCGGCTCGGTGACGGCCGGCAACAGCTGCCCCCTCAACGACGGGGCGGCCGCGGTCATGATCACCAGCCGGCGGAAGGCGGACGAGCTCGGGCTGACGCCGCTGGCCCGGATCGTCGCCACGGCGTACTCGGGCAACAACCCCGAGATCATGGGCGTGGCACCCATCGAGGCGGTCGGCAACGTCCTGGCGGCGACCGGCATGTCCATCGGCGACTTCGACCACGTCGAGCTCAACGAGGCCTTCGCCGCCCAAGTGCTGCCGGTGTGCGAGCACACCGGCATCGACATCGAACGGCAGCTCAACCCCCACGGCGGTGCCATCGCCCTCGGCCACCCCTTCGGCATGACCGGGGCGCGCATCATGACCACGCTGATCAACGATCTGGTGGCCCACGACGGCCAGTGGGGGCTGGAGACCATGTGCGCGGCCGGGGGCATGGCCATGGCCACCGTCGTCGAGCGGCTGAACTGAGGCCGAGCGGGCGGATGAGCGAGGATCCCGACGATCCCCAGCGCCGACTGACCGACCTGCTGGATGTCGAGCAGGTCGGTCGGGACAGCTTCCGAGGGTCGACCGGCGAGGGCGGCTGGCGGCTGTTCGGTGGTCAGGTGGCCAGCCAGGCGCTCCGAGCGGCGGCGGCGACGGTGCGCGCCGACCACCACGTGAACTCGCTACGGGCCTACTACCTGCGGCCGGGCCTCTACGGGCCTCCCGTGACGTTCACGGTCGACCGGATCCGTGACGGGAGGTCCTTCACGACCCGGCGGGTCGTCGCCGACCAGGGCGGCGAGGCCATCCTCAACCTCGACGCCTCGTTCCACGCCCAGGAGCCCGGCCCCGAGAGCCATCCGCCGTCACCGGTCCCCCGCGTCCACCCGCCGGAGCGGGCGGCGCCGCAGCTCCGTCGTCCACCCTGGATGCGCCGGCGGCCCGTCGAGATGCGCCACGTCGACGGGCCCACACCGACCGCTCGCACCGTCTGGGTGAAGGCGGCCCACGGGCTCCCCGACGATCCGGTCCTCCACGCCTGCCTGGTCACCTACGTGACCGACATGGGACCGGTGGGCGTGGTGTCGGCGTCGGTCGGCGAGGCCCCGGGGACGCTGATGATGGCGAGCCTCGACCACTGCCTGTGGTTCCATCGACCGGTGCGGGCCGACGACTGGCTCCTGTACGTGCTCGACGCCGTCAAGGCCGGCCAAGGCCGCGGGCTGGCGTGGGGATCGGTCTGGACACGCTCCGGTGACCTGGCCGCCACCGTCGCCCAGGAGGTTTTGGCTCGCCCCCGGG
>DASQUY010000583.1:0-3789 GCA_035641055.1 Acidimicrobiales bacterium
GTCGGCGCCGGCCTCCCTCCCCCGCGACATGCTGCGCACCAGGTTCACCATGAACACCAGGATCGAGGCCGCGATGACGAACGAGCCCACGGTCTCGATGAGGTTCCAGAACCCCCAGCCGGCCTCCTCGGGGTACGTGTAGTACCGCCGGGGCATCCCCTGGAGTCCGAGCCAGTGCATCGGGGCGAACGTCAGGTTGAAGCCGATCAGCATCAGCCAGAAGTGGAGCTTCCCGAGGCCCTCGGACAGGACCCGGCCGGTCACCTTGGGCAGCCAGTAGTACGCGCCCGAGAACAGCCCGAAGATGGCCCCGCCGAACAGCACGTAGTGGAAGTGGGCGACGATGTAGTAGGTGTCGGTCTGCTGGGTGTCGGACGGGGCGACCGCGTGGGTGACGCCCGACAGGCCACCGATCGTGAACATGGTGACCAGGCCGATGCAGAACAGCATCGGCGTGGCCAGGCGGATCGCTCCCTTCCACATCGTGCCGAGCCAGTTGAAGATCTTGATGCCGGTCGGCACGGCGATGATCATCGTGGCGATGCCGAACGCGGTGTTGGCGATGGCGCCCAGCCCGGCGGCGAACATATGGTGGGCCCACACCCCGAAGCCGATGAAGCCGATGGCCGCTCCGGCGAACACTACGGCGGCGTAGCCGAACAGCGGCTTCCGCGAGAACACCGGCAGAACCTCGGAGACGATGCCCATGGCCGGCAGGATGAGGATGTAGACCTCGGGATGGCCGAACAGCCAGAACAGGTGCTGCCACAGCACCGGGTCGCCGCCGGCGGGATTGAAGAAGAGCGATCCGAACAATCGGTCGAACGTGAGCTGGAACAGCCCGATGGCCAGCACCGGCAGGGAGAACAGGAGCAGGAACTGCACGACGAGCGTCATCCACACGAACACCGGCATCCGCATGAGGCTCATCCCCGGGGCCCTCATGTTGAGGATCGTGACGATGAAGTTGATGGAGGCCACCAGCGAGGCCAGGCCGGCGATCTGCAGACCGATCGAGTAGAACGTCATGCCCGGCCCCTCGCTGAGCGAGGAGAGGGGGGCGTATCCGAACCAGCCGCCGTCGGGGGCTCCGCCCAGCAGGAAGCCCGAGTACACGAACAGCCCGCCGAGCAGGAACACCCAGTAGCTGAACGCGTTGAGGCGGGGGAAGGCCACGTCCCGCGCTCCGATCATCAGCGGGATGAGGTAGTTGAAGAAGGCCGCCCCCAGCGGCATGACCACGAAGAACACCATGGTCACGCCGTGCATCGTGAAGATCTGGTTGTAGGTGTCGGCGTCGAGCAGCGCCGCGTCGGCGGTGGTCGGCCGGGCCAGGGCCATCCGGATGAGCAGGGCCTCGATGCCGCCGATCAACAGGAAGACGAAGGCGGTGACGCCGTACAGCATCCCGATCCGCTTGTGGTCGACGGTGGTGAGCCAGCCCACCAGCCCGGACGTCTCGCTGGGGCGCCGGGGCCACTGCCGTCGCTGCGCAACCGCCACGGACGTCATCGACTCATCCTATGCATACGTTTGCTCATTGAAGGCTCATCAGGTAGGCGACCAAGGCATCGATCTGCTGCTCGGAGAGCCCGTAGTCGGGCATGATCGCGCCGGGCTTCATGGCCCGCGGGTCGTCCAGCCATCGGCGCAGGTTCTCCTCGGTGTTCTCGAAGATCCCGGCGCCGAGCGTCTGGCGCTCACCGAACCGGGCCAGGTTGGGGCCGACCGCGGTGGTCTGGCCCGGCTTCGTGTCCTCGCCCAGGTTGGCATCCACGGCGTGGCAGGCGAAGCACGAGAACCCGTCGGGGAAATCCCCCGTGGTGAACTTGCCGAACAGGATCTCGCCTTCCTGTTCCGGCGTCATCGGTTCCCCTTCGGCGGGCTCCTCGGGAGGCCCCGCCGCCGTGTCCCGCATCGACTGCACCCAGGCGTCGAAGTCGGCGTCGGAAACCGCGATGGCCCGGAACCGCATGTTGGCGTGGGAGAGCCCGCAGAACTCGGCGCACTGGCCCGGGTACGTGCCCGGCTCGTCGGCCTCCAGGGTCATGGCCGCCACCCGCCCCGGGACCATGTCCTGTTTCCCGCCCAGCCGGGGGATCCAGAAGCTGTGGATCACCGGGATGGCGCTCCGATCGGCCCCGCTGTCGGCCACCTCCGCGGAGTGCAGCTCGAGGTGCACGGGGCGCTGCACCGGCATGTACATCTCGTTCCCGGTGACGATGCCGAGCTCGGGGTATCGGAACTCCCACCACCACTGGTGGGCGATGACCTCGATGTTGACGGTGTCGGGGTCGTCGGGCGGCTCGGCCAGCGCGAAGATGGTGCGCACCGTCGGCACCGCGATGATCGCCAGGATGACCGCCGGGATCACCGTCCACACGATCTCCAGCCGCGTGTTCCCGTGAACCTGCACGGGGTTGCGGACGCGCCCGTTCCGGCTCCGGTACCGCAGCGCGGCGAAGAGGATCGCTCCTTCCACCACCACGAACACGCCGGCGGCGATCCAGAACACCGGCGTGAACAGGCCGTCGATGGTTCGGGCCTGCGGCCCCGCCGGGTTGAGCGAGCTCTGGGGGAGCTCGTCACGGCACGACGCCAGGACAAGGCCAAGGAGCGCGGCCAGGCCGAGCAGGCGGCGGACGGGACGGGGTGTCGTGCGGGGCGTCACGTGGGGCTTTTTAGCACAGAACGCGAGGCCGTTCCTAAGGGGTCCAGGGGGAAGCAGCCCCGAGGCGCAAAGCGCCGACGATCAGGCTGCTGCATCCCCCTGGTCGAAGCGACCCGTCGGAGACGGGTCGCTGAGAACGAGGGATTAAGCGCGCTCCAGCGGGGCGCCGCACCGCGCACAGCGGGGGTCGGCACGCGACGCGACCCGCCCGCAGCGGCCGCAGACGATGGCCCGGACCCGTCCCCGGAGCAGGGCGCGAACGTAGAAGGCGGTGAAGATGGTGAACACGACCAGCAGGGTGAGCTCGGCGATCACGTGCCAGCCGTGACCCTCGATGAGATCGCCGAGGAAGCCCATCACCCGATCAGGATCCGGTCGGCGGCGGCGGCGCCGAACAGCAGGGCCAGGTACGTGATCGAGTAGTGAAAGAGGGCCATGGCGGCCCGCGTTCCGGCGGTGCGAAGGACGCGCACGGCGTGGCCGACCAGCAGACCGCCCAGCCCAGCCGCGGCCGCCAGGTACAGGATGCCCAGCCGGGCCACGGGGAACAGCACCAACGACACGGCGACGACCAGGACCGAGTAGAGGAGGATCTGGCGCGTGGTCTCTCTCTGACCGCGGACGACGGGCAGCATCGGAACTCGGGCGGCCTCGTAGTCGCGGGTGTAGCGCAGGCTCAGGGCCCAGAAGTGCGGCGGCGTCCATGCGAACACGATGGCGAAGAGCACCAGCGCCGGTGGATCGACCCGACCGGTCACGGCGGCCCACCCGACCAGCGCCGGCACCGCGCCGGCCGCTCCGCCGATGACGATGTTCTGCGGTGTCGTGCGCTTCATGAGCACGGTGTAGACGAACACGTAGAAGACGGCCGCCGCCCCGGTCAGCGTGGCGGCCAGGAGGTTCACCGTCGAGGCGAGCCACAGGAAGCCGGCAGCCGTCAACATCACGCCGTAGCGAAGGGCGCTGCCCGGCGGGATCCGGTGCGCCGGGAGGGGACGGCCACGCGTGCGGGCCATGAGCTCATCGATGTCGCGGTCCACGTAGCAATTGATGGCGTTGGCACCGCCGGCGGCGAGGGTTCCGCCGAGGAGCGTCGCTCCCACCAGGGCCCAGGACGG
>DASQUY010000584.1:0-2197 GCA_035641055.1 Acidimicrobiales bacterium
GCCTCGAGCGGCGGGAACCCGAAGCCCTCGTACACCGAGGGGTAGGCGTACACCGAGGCGCCCCGCAGCAGCGACTCGCGGTCCCCGTCGGACACCCACCCCAGCCGCACGATGCGGGCGCGGTAGCGGGCCCGTTCGAGCGCCTGCGTGAGAGCCTCGGCGCCCCAGCCGTCCTGCCCCGCCAGCACGAGCCGGAGGTCGGGGTCGTCGTCGCCCAGCAGCTCGAACGCCTGCACCAGCGTGGGCAGGTCCTTACGGGGCTCGACGGTGCCCACCGCCAACACGTAGCGCTCGCCGCCCGCCAGCCGCCGACCGGCGGCGGCGTCGCCGCCGGCGACTGCCCGGACCCCCGGGGGGACGGCGACGACCCGGTCGGGGTCAGCGCCGAAGTGGTCGATGACCTCGTCGCGGACGAAGGACGAGTCGGTGTGAATCCACGCTCCCCGGGCGATCGCCCGCCGGACTAGCCGGGGATAGGCGAGCGTGTCGGCGGTGGCGAGCTGGGGGAAGTGCAGCGTTGTGAGGTCGTGGACCGAGGCGAGGGCTCCGGCACGGGTCGGCGGCACCACGTAGTTGGGTCCCCAGACGACGTCGTGGCGGCCGATCCACCGGTCGATCCGTGGGTGGTCGAGCCGCTTCCACAGCGCCCGCAGCGGCCGGGCGGCCAGGGGGCGGGACACGACGGCGACGTCGGGGGGCACGGCTGCCGGGAGGCGCCCGCGGCCCCGCCAGGTCACGGCGAAGGCGGTGAGGTCCAGGTCGTCGCGGGCCGCGAGGTGGCGGGTCAGCTCGGCGGCGAACGTGCCGACCCCCGTCAGCGGCGTGAGCAGCGACGTCAGGTCGGCCGCGACCCGCAGCAACTGTCCACGAAGTCCTGCAGCGCCCGCTCGAGCCGCCGGCGCTGCACTTGGAGGTGATGGAACCCGAGCACGCCCAGCCCCACCGCCGTGTACGCGGCGTTCTCGGCCGCCTTGGACAGGTCGTCGGGGGCGTCGCTCACGCCGCGCAGGCTAATCAAGATGCGAACTTGCGGTGGTTGACGACGTCATGGCGTCCCTAACCACCGCACGTTCGGTGGGTTCGAGGGTCCGCGGGCCGGCCGGACCGCTTCGGTAGCTTCGGCCTGTGAGCGAGCGCCCCGGAGGGCGAGAGAGCGAGCGTGCCCCGAGCGGCCCGGCGCCGAAGGCGCCAAGAGCGGGGCACATCGAGCCGGAAGGGCGTCCGCCCGCCTCCCCGCCGGTTCTGGCCGTCGTGGTCACCCACGGCCGCCATCCCGAGCGGTTCGACGAGCTGCTGCGGGCACTCGCCCGGCAGGACTATCCCCGCCTGTTCGTGCTCGTCGTCGACGCCGCCGGCGGCGACGACCCCACCGAGCGGGTGCGGGCCCGGCTCCCGACGGCCCGCGTGATCCGGGTGCCCCCGAATGTCGGGTTCGCCGGCGCCGCCAACCTTGTGCTCCATCCTGGGCTCCCGCGTGCCCGGCGGGCGGCCTACTTCCTGTTCTGCCGTGACGACGTCGCGCCCGATCCGGACGCCGTGACCGGTCTCGTGGACGCGGCCGAGGAGTGGCAGGCCGGTGTCGTCGGACCCAAGTTCGTCGCCCGCGACGATCCTCGGCGGTTGCTGGCGGTCGGCCTGGCGGTCGACCGGGTGGGCACCACGCTGCCGCTGGTCGAGCGGCGCGAGCTGGACCAGGGCCAGCACGACCGCCGGCGCGAGGTCTTCGCCGTCACCGCGGGGTTCACGCTCGTGCGGGCCCGCCGGTTCCGGGAGCTGGGCGGGTTCGACCCGGCGATCGACGGCCTGAGCCGGAGGGACGGCCGCGACGGTCCCGACGACGACCTGATCCTGTGCTGGCGCGCCCGCGCCGCCGGAGCCCGCGTCCTGGTGGCTCCCGACGCCCGTGTGCGTCCGGACGAGGTCCCCGCCGCCGCGGCCGGGCCGGGAGCGGCTGGCCGCCAGGCGCGCCACCGGCTGCGGGCACTGTTGGGCTGCTCCAGCCGGCTCGGCCTGATTCGGGTCCTGCCAAAGGCGCTGGCGCTGAGCCTGGCCCAGGCCGCCTGGGGCCTGGCGACACTGCGGCCCGCCCGGGCCCGAGCGGCGCTGGGGGCGTGGGTGTGGAACCTGGTCCGGCCCCTGTCGCTGTGGCGCGCCCGTCGGACCCTCAACCGGGTGCGGCGGGTGCCCGATCGCGAGA
>DASQUY010000585.1:0-8745 GCA_035641055.1 Acidimicrobiales bacterium
CCGCCTGTCGGTCGACGGGGCGGAGCACCTCGCCGCCGCCGTGGAGGCGACCCACGGATGCAGCTCACGTTGCCGGCACTGCCCCGTGCCGGCCGTCTACAACGGCCGGACCCGGATCGTGGCCCCCGATGTCGTGCTTGGCGACATCACGCAGCTCGTCGACCGCGGCGCCCGTCACGTCACCTACGCCGATGCCGACTTCTTCAGCGCGCCCCACCACTCGCTCCGCATCGTGCGGGCCGTGCACAGCCGGTTCCCCCACCTCACCTTCGACGTCACCACCAAGGTCGAACACGTCCTGCGCCACCGTCGTCGCTGGGAGGAGCTCGCCTCCCTCGGCTGCCTGTTCGTCACCACGGCTGTCGAGTGCGTCGACGACGACATCCTCGCCATCCTGGACAAGGGCCATACCGCCGCGGATGCCGCCGAGGCCATCGACGTCCTTCGCGGCGCCGGCATCGAGCCCCATCCCACGCTGCTGCCCTTCACCCCTTGGACCACGCTCGACGGGCTCGCCGACCTCGTGGAGTTCGCCGTTGCCCACGACGTCGTCGGCACCATCGAGCCGGTCCACTGGACCCTCCGCCTCCTCGTTCCCGACGGTTCGCTCCTCCTCGACCATCCGGCGCTCGCACCCCACTTCGACCGCTACGACCCCGATGCCCTCGGCTGGCGCTGGACCGCCGCCGACCGGCGCGTCGACGACCTCCAGCGGCACCTCGCCGCCCTTGTCGACCGCCATGCCACCGCCGGCACCGATCCGCTCGACACGTTCGCCGAGATCGCCGCCACCGTGGGCGCGGCCGCCGGGCGCACGCTCCCAACCGCCGCCCGCTCCCGGGGCGGACGGCCCCGACTCACCGAGACGTGGTTCTGCTGCGCGGAACCCACGTGCGAACAGATCTCGGCTGCGGGCGGTCCGACCCCGCCCGCGTTGTAGTAGACGTCAGTCGGATTTGGACCTGCCCTCGGCCTTCATCGCTTTCTTCCAGGACCGCACCCGCTGGAGCGTCTCGGCGGAGTCGATGTCGGCGACCGAGCGGGGCTGGTCGTCCGAGAAGGGGGCGGTGGCCTGCTCCCAGCCGGCGGGCCGCACGCCGAAGCGCTTGGCCAGCAACGCCGTGAAGATCTTGGCCTTCTCGGTGCCGTAGCCGGGGAGCGCCTTGACCCGCCGGAGCAGCTCACGGCCGTCGTCGACCCCCGCCCACACGGCGGCGGCGTCACCGCCGTGGTGCTCGACCAGGTGCTGGCACAGGGCGTGGGTGCGCTTGGCCATCGACCCCGGGTAGCGGTGCAGCGCCGGCGGGCCCCTGAAGATCTTCTCGAGCTCGGCCGGGTCGCCGGCAGCGACCTCGGTCGCGTCCAGGCGCCCGCCCAGCCGCTCCTTCAGCCGCAGCGGGGCGCCGAACGCCCACTCCATGGGGACCTGCTGGTCGAGCAGCATGCCGATCATCAACGCCAACGGGTTGTCGATCAGCAGCTTGTCGGCCTCGGCGTCGCCGGTGACGGGGAGTGTGGGCGGGCTCATGGAGCGCACCGTACCGCCCCCGCACGGAGAGACGGCGGCGCCGCGGCAGCGCGAAACCAGTTGCCGCCCGACCGGTGGCGTGCTTGGGTGACCGGCGACGTCACTGATGGGGTGGCGCACAACCGGACGGAAGGTGGTGCCGATGCGTGTGACCACGAGGTACATGGCGTCGCGCGCCCGGGCGTCCCGTCCGGCCTTCGTCTGATCGCGGCCTGATCTCGCGATCCGGTCCTCGACCAGGCGGGCCCCTGGGACCTGTCCCCCCGCGCGCGGCGACGCGGTCCTCGACACAGGTCTCAGGTAAGGAGGTCGTTCCCTTGTCGCGCGATCAGCGCAACCGTTCGGGGCGACGGCGGGCACCGGAGTCGTTCCGTTGCCGCCACTGCCGGCTCGACGTGCCGATGCACGCCCCCGGCACCGCCCACCGCAACCACTGTCCCCACTGCCTGTGGAGCCGACACGTCGACGACTCGCCCGGCGATCGGGCTGCTCTGTGCGGATCGTCGATGGAGCCGATCGCGGTCGGCGTCCGGGGCGGGGGCGAGTGGGTGCTCATCCATCGGTGCACGGGGTGTGGCACGTTGCACCTCAACCGCACGGCAGGCGACGACAACCCGCTCCTGCTGGTGCGGATCGCGGTGGGCCCGTTGGCCCAGCCACCGTTCCCGCTCGACGTCCTCGGCCGGCTGTGACCGGCCGGGGCGTCGGCGGGCTACAGGTCAAAAGCGCGGGGGTCGGTGCGACCGGGGTCGATGCCGTGGTGGGCGATGGCGTCGGCCACGGTCTCGGCCTTGACCTCGCCCTGCTGCGCCAGGCCCCACAGTGTCGCCACGACCACGTGCGGCATGTCGATCTCGAAGAACTCGCGCAGCTGCTCGCGGGTGTCCGACCGACCGAACCCGTCGGTGCCCAGGGGGACGAACGGGGGGTGCACCCAGCGGGCCACCTGGTCGGGCACGGCCTTCATGAAGTCGGTCACCGCCACCACCGGGCCCTCGGCCGAGCCCAGCAGCCGGCTGACCAGCGGCGTGCGCGGCGCCTCGGTGGGGTGCAACCGGTTCCAGCGCTCGGTCGACAGCGCCTCCTCCCGCAGCCGCTTGTAGCTGGTGGCCGACCACAGCTCGGCTCCGACGTCCCAACGCTCGGCCAGCTCGGCCTGGGCCGCCCGGGCGGCACCCTGGGCCGTGCCCGAGAAGAGGATCGTGGCGTGGTGCGACGGCCCCTCCGGGGCGTCGGCCCACCGGTAGAGCCCCTGCAGGATGCCCTCCTCGGCACCCTCGGGCATGGGCGGCATCACGTGGTTCTCGTTGTAGAGCGTGAGGTAGTGGATGACGTCCCGTTCGTCCACGAGCATCTCGCGGATGCCGTGGCGGATGATCGTGGCCAGCTCGTAGGCGAACGCCGGGTCCCACGCCTCGATCGTCGGGTGGGCCGACGCCAGGATCAGGCTGTGGCCGTCCTGGTGCTGGAGGCCCTCGCCCAGCAGGGTGGTGCGTCCGGCGGTGGCGCCCAGGAGGAAACCCCGGGAGCGCGAGTCGTTGGCCGACCAGATGAGGTCGCCGACCCGCTGGAACCCGAACATCGAGTAGAAGGTGAAGAACGGCAGCAGCGGTACACCGCGGTGGGCGTAGCTGGTGGCGGCGGCGATGAACGACGCCATCGACCCCGCCTCCGTGATGCCCTCCTCGAGGATCTGGCCGTCCTTGGCCTCGCTGTAGGACAGCAGCAGCTGGGCGTCGACGGGCTCGTACGCCTGGCCCTGGGCGGCGTAGATCTTGAACTCCTTGAACAGGGCGTCCATGCCGAAGGTGCGAGCCTCGTCGGGGATGATCGGCACGACCCGCGGCCCGACCTTGGGGTCGCGGCACAGATTCCGCAGCAGGCGGGTGAAGGCCATCGTGGTCGACACCTCCTGCTTGCCCGAGCCGGCGAGGACCTCGGCGAACGGCTTGTCCTCCGGCATCTCGATGGGCCGCTTGGTCTGGACGACGCGGCTGGGCAAGGGGCCGTCGAGCGCCTTGCGGCGATCCATGAGGTAGCTCTGCTCGACCGAGCCTTCGGGGAAGCGGATGTAGGGCGGCTCCTTGTCCTCGGCCAGGGCGTCCTCGGGGATCACGTCGTGCAGGTGGAGGCGCTCGCGCAGCACCCGTAGCTGGTCGACGGTCATCTTCTTGATCTGGTGGGTGGCGTTGCGGCCCTCGACGTCGGGGCCGAGCGTCCACCCCTTGATCGTCTTGGCGAGGATGACGGTCGGCGCACCGGTCTGCTCGGTGGCGGCTTTGTACGCCGAGTACAGCTTGCGGTAGTCGTGCCCGCCGCGGGGCAGCGTGCGCAGCTCGTCGTCGGACAGGTGCTCGACCATTTTGCGCAGCCGCGGGTCGGGGCCGAAGAAGTGCTCGCGGATGTAGGCCCCCTTCTCGACGGCATAGCGCTGGAAGTCGCCGTCGACGGTGGTGTTCATCTTGTTGAGCAGCACCCCGTCGCGGTCCTGCATGAGCAGCTCGTCCCACTTGCTGCCCCAGATGACCTTGATGACGTTCCAGCCGGCGCCACGGAAGATCGCCTCGAGCTCCTGGATGATCTTGCCGTTGCCGCGCACCGGACCGTCGAGGCGCTGCAGGTTGCAGTTGACCACCCAGATGAGATTGTCGAGCTGCTCGCGGGCGGCCAGTGACAGGGCGCCGAGCGTCTCGGGCTCGTCGCACTCACCGTCGCCGAGGAAGCACCACACCCGGCTGGCGCTCGCGTCGTCGACCTTGCGGTTGTGGAGGTACCGCAAGAAGCGGGCGTGGTAGATCGAGTTGAGCGGCCCCAGGCCCATCGACACGGTCGGGTACTCCCAGAAGTCGGGCATGAGGCGGGGATGGGGATAGCTCGACAGGCCGTCGCCGCCGACCTCCTGCCGGAAGTTGTCGAGCTGCGCCTCGGTCATGCGGCCCTCGAGGTAGGCGCGAGCGTAGGTGCCGGGCGCGGCGTGGCCCTGGATGTAGACGGCGTCGCCGGCGAGACCGTCCTCCTTGCCGCGGAAGAACCAGTTGAACCCGACGTCGTACATCGCCGCCGAGGAGGCGAACGTCGACAGGTGGCCGCCGATGCCCTCGGCGTGCTTGTTGGCCTTGATGACCATGACCGCGGCGTTCCAGCGGATGTAGGCCCGGATGCGGCGCTCGAGGTGCTCGTCGCCCGGGAACCAGGGCTCCTGCTCGGCGGGGATGGTGTTGACGTAGGGGGTCGAGACCGTGGCCGGCGTGCCGACCTGCAGCTCGCGCGCCCGCTCGAGGAGCTTCGACATCAGGAACCGGGCCCGGGTCTTGCCGTGGGTGTCGACCACGGCGTCGAGGGAGTCGAGCCACTCGCGGGTCTCGGTGGGGTCGGTGTCCGGGAGTTGGTGGACGAACCCGTCGATGATCATGTGCCCATGCTGGCACCGCCGGCGCCAAATCGGAACGCATGCTGCCAGCTTCGCCGCCCCGAGTGACGCGCCACGTAAGAGCATCCGCGGACAGGTCACGCTTGTCGCGGCTTGCATCTGCGTTGTTGCTGGGAGGCCTCGCTGTGGAGCTGTTGGCGAGGTGTAGATTCCGTACTGTTCAGTGCCACTCTCGCCCAATCCGCTCGGCCTCTAAGGTGCCGGGCGTGCCGGCGACCCCCGCGCCACCGACCCCGATCATCGTGTTCACCGACGGCGCCTGCCTCGGCAACCCCGGGCCGGGCGGGTGGGCCTGGGCGGAGGAGGGCGGGGCGTTCGCCTCGGGGCACGAGCCCCGCACCACCAACCAGCGCATGGAGATCACGGCCGCCTACGAGGCGGTACGCACCCACGAGGGCCCGCTCGTGGTGGTGAGCGACTCGACGTACGTCGTGAACTGCTTCCGGGACCGCTGGTGGGAGGGCTGGATCCGGCGCGGGTGGGTCAACGCCGCCCGCAAGCCGGTGGCCAACCGCGACCTGTGGGAGCCGTTCGTCGAGCTGGTGCGGACCCGCGGCGACGTCACGTTTCGCTGGGTGAAAGGCCATTCGAACGACGCCATGAACGACCTGGTCGATCGCCTGGCGGTGGAGGCGGCCCAGACCCAGAGCGCCCGCTCCGGGGTCTCGCCCTAGCCCGGTGCTGACCCGGTAGCTTCCGGCTCGTGCTGGTCGGCGTCGACACCGGGGGCACGTTCACCGATCTCGTCGACGCGACCGGTGGGGTGCGCAAGGTGCTCTCGACCCCCGACGACCCTGCGCGAGCCGTGCGGGACGCGGTGGGGAGTGTCCGGCCGACGCTCCTGGCCCACGGCACGACGGTCGCCACCAACGCGCTGCTGGAACGGCGGGGCGCGCGCGTGGCGCTGGTGACGACGGCGGGCCTGGCCGACGTGATCGAGATCGGCCGCCAGGACCGGCCGTCGCTCTACGACCAGCTCGCCTCGCGCCCCGAGCCACTCGTGCCGCGCTCGCGGCGCTACGAGGCCACCGGGCGGCTGGCCGCCGATGGCGACGAGCTGGTGCCCATCGACACCGCAGCCCTGCCGGACATCGATGCGGACGTCGAGGCGGTGGCGGTGTGCCTGCTCCACGCCGACATCGAGCCGGCGCACGAGCGGGCGGTGGCCGAGGCGCTGCGGGCGCGCGGCCACGACGTCTGTTGCTCGCACGAGGTGTCGCCGGAGATGCGCGAGGTCGAGCGCACCGTCACCACGGTGATCAACGCCACGCTGCGCCCCCGCTGCCGGGCCTACCTGCGGGGGATCGCCGACGTGGCCGACGACGTGCTGGTCATGACCTCGGCCGGAGGGTTGTTGCCCGCCGCCGAGGCGGCCGAGCTGCCGGCGGCCCTGCTCTTGTCGGGGCCGGCCGGCGGGGTCCGCGCCGCGGCGGCCGCCGCCGTCGCCAACGGCTTCGGCGACGCCATCACGTTCGACATGGGCGGCACGTCCACCGACGTGTGCCTGGTGGTCGACGGCTCGCCCGCGCGGACGCCCGAGCGCGGCGTCGCCGGGTTCACGGTGCGCTTCCCGGCCCTCGACGTGCACACGATCGGGGCCGGTGGTGGGTCGATCGCTCGCCTCGACGCCGGCGGTGCGCTCGTCGTCGGCCCGCAGAGCGCGGGCGCCGATCCCGGTCCGGCCTGCTACGGGCGGGGCGGCCCCGAGCCGACCGTCACCGACGCCAATCTCGTCGCCAGGCGGATCCCGGCCGAGGCCGCCTTCGGCGGTCTGCAACTCGACCACGCCGCGGCCGCCGCCGCGCTCGAGGACGCGGGCGTCACGGCCCAGGGCGTGCTCGCCGTGGTCGACGCGAACATGGAGCGGGCCCTGCGGGCGGTGTCGGTCGAGCGGGGCGTCGACCCGCGGGGGCTGGCGCTGGTGGCCTTCGGGGGCGCCGGGCCGCTGCACGCCTGTGCCCTGGCCGAGGCCCTGGACATGCCCGCCGTGATCGTGCCCACCCGGGCGGGGGTGCTCTCGGCCGTGGGGCTGCTCACGGCGCCCCGGCGGCGCGATCTGGTGCGATCGTGGCCGACGCCGTCCGACCTTGCCGGCCTCGACGAGGCGCTGTCGACGCTGGCCGAGGAGGCGGGCGAGCTGGTGGGTGCCCTCAAGGCGCCCGGCGAGGCGCCGAAGGTCGAGACGGCGGTGGACTGCCGCTACCCGGGCCAGAGCCACGAGCTGACGGTGCCAGCGGTCGAGCAGTTCCACGACGAGCATCACCGACGCAACGGGTATGCCCGGCGCACCGACCCGGTGGAGGTGATCGCCGTGCGAGCGGCGATGACTCGGCCGGCGGGAGTCGAGGCCGAGGATTTGCCGGTAGCCGACCGCCTCGCCGGGCCCGTGCGCGGCCCGGCCGTGATCGCCGAGCCGGATTGCACGATCTGGGTCGGCGAGGGGTGGACGGCGCGTGCCGGCGAGGCGGGCGCTGTGGTCATGCGACGGGATGAGGCGTGAGAGGGTTGAGAGGCGTGAGGGGTCGGTCATGAGCGTGCTCCCGCGGGACGAGCGGTGAGGGTGGGCGCGAGGCGCCGGGCGTCAGACGACGAGCGCGATGACGCCGAGGAAGAGCGACGTCATCGTGAACATGGCGCCGACCATCCCGAGCAGGAGCGTGCGCGTCAGCTCCTGGATCTTCCGGTCGAACCGCGACTCGAGGCGGTGCTCGAACGTGTCGAACCGGGCGTCGACGTGTGCGAACCGGGCTTCCATCCGCGTCTCGAGGTCGCTGACCCGGGCGTCGGCCCGCGCGAACCGAGCGTCCATGCGGGCCTCGATGCGCTCCTCGAGCTGGCGCAGGTCGTCCTTGGTGGCGACCTGTGTCCAGTCGACGGTGGGCAGCATGCTCATCAACGTGCCTGCTCGTTTGCTCCCGAGCAGCTCCTCGAGTCCAACGTACAGGTCGTGGCGGGCGGGTTCATCGATCGCGGGCATGGTCGTCCTCCGGGGCGGGCCCAACGGTGGGCGGGGCACTGGGGGAGGACGACGGTCGCCCGTCCTCGACGGCGTGGGGCGATGATACGGACCCCCTGTGACAAAAAAGGCCCGGTGCGCGGCGCCGCGGAGAAAAACTCGTGAGCCTGGGTCCCGCCGAGCTGCAGGTGCTGATCTCGCGGCTCACCGGCATCGCGGAGGAGATGGGCGCGGTCCTGCGCCGGGCCGCCTTCAGCCCCAACATCAAGGAGCGGGCCGACTGCTCGGCGGCGCTGTTCACCGCCGGCGGCGAGCTGCTCGTGCAAGCCGAGCACATCCCCGTGCACCTCGGGTCGATGCCCGCTTCGGTGCGCGCCGCGATCGACGTGTGCGGCGACCGCGTCCAGCCGGACGACCAGGTGGTGCTGAACGATCCCTTCGCCGGCGGCACGCACCTCAACGACGTGACGCTCGTCGCGCCGTGCTTCGCGGGCGGCGAGCTGGTCGGCTGGGCCGCGAACCGGGCCCATCACGCCGACCTCGGAGGGATGGCGCCGGGCTCGATGCCACCCGAAGCCGTCGACATCCAACAGGAGGGTCTGCGGGTGCCGCCGGTGATGCTCACCCGTGACGTCGCCGACGTCCTCGTCGCGAGCTCGCGCACGCCCGACGAGCGACGCGGAGACCTGGACGCCCAGCGAGGCGCCAACCGCCTCGGCGTCGCCCGCCTCGCCCAGCTCGCAGCCGATCTCGCGACGACCGTGCCCCTCGCCGAGGTCGTCGACTACGGCGAGCGCCGCATGCGCGCCGCGCTGACGGCGCTGCCCGACG